>JBDTYW010000240.1:0-4284 GCA_040005445.1 Candidatus Eiseniibacteriota bacterium | reverse complement strand
TGCCGGCCTGCGGGTTCGCCCACTGGAAGCCGCGCACCTGCACGCGCAGCCCGAGGCCCTTGCGGGTCGAGTCGCGGCTGTCGGGAAAGTAGTCCCACGCGTCGTAGTACTGGTCGTCCATCACCGTGAAACTTTCCTGGTCGGCGGCCGGGCGCTTGCCGAAATAGCCGTTCCAGCTCCCCGCCCAACCCGGGTCGGACGGATCGAGCAGCCGGTCGGGCCACTCGCCCGGCCAGGTGCGCCCGTCGTTGCTGATCGCCGGCGAGCGGCCGCGATTGATCGTCGGGTCGGGCTGGAAGTAGCCCGGCCGCGGCTCGAAACGCATGATCTGGTTCGTGTACGGGCTGGCGGCCTGGCGCTCGCGGAAGCCGGTCTCCATGATGTACTGGTCGAGCCCGCCGCGATCCTTGACCTTGGCGAGCACGAACGGCGTGACACCGTCGGAGTAGTTCATGCCGCTGCCCTTGGGCACCTCGACCGAGTGGAACACCGAGAGATCGACGTTGCCCGGGTCCGCCGGATAGTCGCCGACCATGCCGAAGTTCCAGAACACAGTGCGGATGCGCGCGGCGTCGTGCGTGCCCGCGCGCTCGGCGTCGGCGCGTCCACGCTGGTCGGCGGGCACGGGCGTCGGCACCTGGGCGGACGCGGGATGAGCGCCGACGAGCGCGGCGAGCGCGGCCATGATCGCGAGGCTCCGGTTCACGATCCGCCTCCCTTCGCCCCGCCGCCTGCGAGCCGGATGCCGACCTCGATGCGGCGCGGGGCGTAGTAGCGCGTCGGGTCGGCGAGCAGCGGGGCATCGGTCTCGAAGCGCGAGTAGTACGGGCTGCCCGACGTCGCGAACACGCCGCCGTTGAAGAAGCGCTGGTCGAACAGGTTGAACACCCGGACGAACGCGTGCGCCGGCATGCGGCCGAGCGAGAGATCCTTCTCGGCGCGCAGGTCCTCGAGCAGCGACGCCGGCTTGCGGCCCGAGTTTGCCTCCAGCCCGTTGCCGAACCCGGCGTCCACGGCGGGCGTGTAGGGCTGCCCGCTGACCACGCGCACGATCGTCGACAGCAGGTAGCTGCCCGACTTGCCGTAGCTCGAGGTCAGGTTGAGCGTGTGCCGCTGGTCCCAGTTGAACGGGATCTCGCGCGGCCGCGGGTCTTCGCCGTTCGACGCGCGCGTCGCCGTCTCGCGCGGGTCGCTGGAGTTGCCGGTCGCCTTCTGCCACGTGTAGTCGAGCGTCATCCCGAACGGTCCCGCGGGCCTGAGGTCGAACGCGAGCGTGAAGCCCAGCACGCTCCCGAAGTCGATGTTCGTCAGGCGCGCGTATTCCGCGCCCGTGTAGGTCTCGACGAATTCCACGCCCAGCAGATCGCGGATGTCCTTGTAGAACACCGTCAGGTCGGCGCCCAGGTTTTCGCTCACCGCCTGCTTGTAGCCGCCCTCGTACTGGACCGTGCGCTCGGGCCGGATGTCGGGATTGCCGAGCACACCGACGGCCGACTCGCTCTGAGGCGTGGCCTGCAGGGTGGCCAGGACCGAGTAGTCGGCATTGCTGAAGATTTCGCCGAGCGAGGGGAACTGCGCGAAGTGCCCGTAGGCGAAATGCGCCGCCGACTTCGGGCCCGTCGGCCAGGACACGCCGAGCCGGGGCGACAGCGCGTACTTCACGGTCGTCGCCTGCGGGTGGGACTCCGGCGCTCCGGAGATCGCGTTCGCCGGGTTCGCCAGGTCGCTCGGCAGGAACGAGCGGGCGTTGACCATGTCGATGCGGACGCCGGCGCGCAGCGTCAGGTCGTTGAACTCGAGCTGGTCCTGCGCGAACGCCGACGCGAGCACCGGGAAGTATGTCCGGTAGCCGGGATTGAACTTGAAGTTCAGCTGGTCGCCCGTGGTCGTGATCGAATCGGGCGCGCCGAACGTGACCCGCGGCAGCTGGAACTCGGCCCCGACCTTGATCTGGCTGACGCTCGAGGCCTGGCGCACGAACGATCCCTTGAACAGCAGCGTGTTCGTGTTCTGCAGGAAGCGATTGAGGCTCACGCCCTGGATCCAGGCGTCCTGCGAATAACCGTCGTCCTTCACCAGCGGACCCGCGGCGAGGTAGCGCGGATCGAGCAGGTTCGCGTACGCCCAATCGTGGTAGTCGAAGTAGTTCTGGCGGACCGCGAGCGTGGCAAACGAGTTCTTGTCGATCGTCTTGTTGAAGTCGAGGCCGTGCACGATCGAGTACGTGTGCTGCTTCGTACGGGCTTCGGGAAGGAAGCGGAACGCCCAGTCCCGCGGCCGGGCGTCGATCACGTTGACGATCGCCTGGTAGCCGATCTCGAGGTTCGGCAGCGAGCGGTTCGACACCTTGGCCACGCCCGACCATTCGCGCGAGCTGCCGAGCGCGACGCGCGCGCCGTCGCCGGTCGGGCGAAACACGTTGTTCTCGACGTCGGACTTGTCGGTCGGCCGGAAGAGCCGGCGGGCGTCCGTAAAGTCGTCGAACACGTAGCGCCGCACGTTCACGAGATAGTTGGTGTGCGCAACCGGCGCCGGCCCGCTCAGGCTGAGCTGGTAGTTCTGGGTCGTGGCGGGGCGCAGCGTGAACCCCGGAAGCGCGCGCGAGGCCGCTGCGCCGGGGTAGACGAACCCGCCCGCGTAGGCCTCGGCGTTCCACTCGAACTTGTCCGCGCCGCGCTTGAGCACGGCGTTGACCACGCCGCTCTGAGCCTGGCCGTACTCGGCGTCGAACGTGCCGCTGATGACCTGCACCTCCTCGAGCAACGAGCGGTCGAGGCGGAGCGAGGACTTGTTGTCGTAGACGTTGTTCACCGAGATGCCGTCGACCTGGTATTGCACCTCGCCGATGCGGCCGCCACGGAAGTGTCCATCCACGACTCCGGCCTGCAGGTTCACGACGTCGTCGAGGCTCTGGACCGGCAGTTTCGCGATCTCCTGCGCGGACACCGTCGCGATCGAGTTCGTGCGCGTCACCTCGACCACCGGCCGTGTCGCCCTGACCACAACCTCGCCCATCTGGAGCGCCTCCTCCTTGAGCGTGAGGTCGAGCCGCACCGTGAGATCGGAGGAGACCGTGACGCCGGTCGTGGTGACCGGGCCGTAGCCGAGCAGGTTCACGCGCACGTCGTAGGTGCCCGGGGGAAGGTTCAAGATCGAGTACTTGCCGTCGGCGTCGGTCGCCGCGCCGGTGCGCAACGCGGGCACGGCGACGCTCACGCCCACCAGCGGCTGGCCCTTGCTGTCGGTGACACGGCCGGCGAGCTTGCCGGTCGTGCCCGCCCACGCGGGTGCCGCGAGGAAGGCGGGTACGGCCAGGCCGGCCGCCATCCCCGCGACCGCGAGGATGGCGACCAGCGAGCGCCTTGCGGACGCGCCGATCACTTCACGAACGTGAGCTTGCCCGAAAGCGAGGCGCGCTCGGCGCCGCTCGTCGGGTCCGTGACGTGCAGACGATAGAACACGACTCCCGACGCACCCGTGCGCGCCACCGACACGCGGCCGATGCCGGCCTCGTAGGTGCCGAGATCGCGGCGCGCGATCAGGCGGCCCGCCGGATCGAACGTCTCGAGCGCCACCGCGCTCTTCTCCGCGAGCCGGAACTGCACCGCCGATTGCGACCGGCCCGGATTGGGCGACGCGCCGAGCAGCGCATACGCGGCGATCGGCGTCGGCCCGGGATCGCCGACCCCGACGATGTAGGTCGGATCGGCATACGCCCAGATCGGGCAGCACTGGTTCTGGCGCTCGCGCATGAACCACGTACGCGTCCCGTAGCTGTCGGTGAACGGCGTGAACGAGTCCCCGTCGAACATGTCGATGCCGAGGTGGATGATGCCGTCGCCGAGCCCGTTCGGATAGCCGAGCTTCGTCAGGTCGATGCCCAGCTCGGCGGTGTAGCCGACGTCGGGCGAGGTGCCGAGCGTGTCCACCGTGGTCCCCGGCTTGAGCTGCAGCGCGACCTGCGCCCCGAGCGCCGTGTCCCTCAGGAACGGCAGGAAGTCCTGGGCGATCACGCTGCCGCCCGGCCCGACCTGGAACGTGAGCTGGCGGTTCTTGAGCTCGTTGTCCGGGCCGCGCAGCGTCTTCTCGGTGAGGATGACGCTGAAGCCGTCCCAGCGATCCGGGTCGGCGACGTACTGCACGACCTGGTCACGCACGTCGAAGCCGAAGTACAGCCAGTTGCCCTTGATGATGTACTTCACGGTCGCGTCGCCGGGATCGGCGACGAACGCGACGCCGCCGTTGATCGTCGGCTGGAACTGACCCGAGCGGAACTTCGCCACG
>JBDTYW010000239.1:0-4294 GCA_040005445.1 Candidatus Eiseniibacteriota bacterium | reverse complement strand
GACGAGGAGTGCGAGGTCAGCTACGCCGACAAGAAGGGCAAGTACCAGGCGCAGGTCGGCGTCACATTGCCGCGGCTCTAGGCGTCCGCGCGCCGGCGGGCACGCCCTCACCGAGCCCGAGTTGGTCGAGGATCTTCCCGGCGAGGATCGGCCATGCATACGGCCGCACCGCCCCGGGTCCGGCCGCCTGCAGCCGCGCGCGCAGCGCCGGGTCCGAGAGCACGCGCGCCAGCCCGCGCGCGAGGAAGAACGAGTGGCGGATCGGGACGACCCAGGCGGTCTCCCCGTGGCGCGCGAAGTCGCGAGTGCCGCTCGGCGTGCACACCACCGCCACGCCCGCGCTCATGGCCTCGATCGCCGTGTTGCACCACCCGGCCTTGCGCTCGGCGGCCACGAACACGTCGGCGCGCGCGGCGCGGCGCGCCAGCTCGTCCTGCCCTGGATTGATCGTGAAGCGGAACGGGACGCGCGGGGCGAAGCCTTCGCGCGGGTCCCGCTCATTGCCCGGGCCGATATGGTCGAACAGCGCGAGCTCGAGCGACGGGAAGCGCGGGGCCACGCGCTCGACCGCGCGCACGATCAAGTCGGTGCCCTTCTTCGGACGGGAGCGGCGGCCGTAGGCCATCACGGTGAGCCGGCCTGTGTCGCGCGCTTCGGCGTAGGGGTGGAAGAAGTCGGGATCGATCCCGCCGATGCCGTCGAGCACCGGGCGCCGCGACCGACGCGCGAGCCGGGCGCGCAGGGGGCCGGAATTCGCCATGAGCGCGAAATCGGAGGCGGCCAGCGCACGGGATTCCCCGCGCTCGTCTTCGAGCACGCAGTAGTAGACCCGTCGCGTGGCGGGAAGCGCCCGCGCGGCGTCCAGGAGCGCCGGCTGGGGGGTGAACACCACGTCCCAGGGTTCCGGGCCGGGATCCTCGCCCAGGTGCCGTACGCGGGCTGGCGTGTCGAGCCATCGGGGCGGCTCGCCGCCCGGGGTCCAGAGCGTCACCTCGTGGCCCCAGGAGCCCCAGACGCGGGCGAGCATGAGGTAGCGGCGAATACCGCCAAAGACCTCGAGGTGAGGCAGGACGGCCGCGATTCTCAAGAGGTGCATTATGGAACAATTACTCTATTTGGTTTCAAAGTTATGCACCATTCTGGAACATGAGAGGTTCCCTGGGGCCCATAGGCGGGGTTACTATTCTATAACGTATTGCAGCCAAACACATTATGAAATCAACCATGGCTGGCACGCGGCTTGCCTTTGTCATAGGGCAGACGCCCACCGCCCAACACGGGGGCATAGGACAAGGAGGAGCCCAACATGATGCTGACCCGCTGGACCCCGAATGGAAACCTGCTCAACGTGCATGACGAGGTTCACCGCCTCTTCAACACCGCCGTGTCCCGTCGCGAAGTCCGCCCGTTGGTGCCCGCCGGCTGGCTGCCCGCGGTCGACCTGCACGAGTCGGCGAAGGACTACACGGTGGAGATGGAACTGCCCGGCGTCAACCCGAAGGATGTGAAAGTCGAGCTGGTCGAAGGCCGGCTCTCGATCCAGGGCGAGCGCAAGGGCGTTCGCGAAGGCGAGGACGGCGCTACGGCGCATCACGTCGAACGCGTGCGGGGCCCGTTCCAGCGTACGTTTCGCCTGCCCGCGCGTGTCGACGCCGGCCAGGTCAAGGCGAGCTTCAAGGACGGCGTGCTATTCGTGCGCGTCCCGAAGGCGCCGGAAGCGCTGAAGCAGGAGATTGCGATCGACGTCGGCTGACGCCTTCGGCGGGTCGCGCATCGAAAGTCGGCATCGGCCGCGTCCGGGCGCCGGGGGTTGCCCCGGCGGCCCGGCGTGGCGTTGGATCACGAATCCGAAAGCGAGGGAACGAACATGGGCAAGGTCATCGGCATCGATCTCGGAACCACCAACTCCTGTGTCGCGGTCATGGAGGGCGGCGAGCCCAAGGTGATCGCGAACGCGGAAGGGTTCCGCACCACGCCTTCGGTCGTTGCGTTCGCCAAGAACGGCGAGCGGCTGGTGGGGCTGGTGGCCAAGCGCCAGGCCGTCACCAATCCGAAGAACACGATTTACTCGATCAAGCGCTTCATGGGCCGCCGCTTCGACGAGGTCCAGAACGAGATCAAGTCGGTTCCGTACGACGTCAAGGCCGGGGCGAACCAGCTTGCCGTGGTCGACGCCGACGGCAAGGAACTCACCCCGCCCGAGATCTCGGCGATGATCCTGCAGAAGATGAAGCAGACCGCCGAGGACTACCTGGGCGAGAAGGTCACCGAGGCGGTGGTCACCGTCCCGGCGTACTTCAACGACTCCCAGCGCCAGGCCACCAAGGACGCGGGCCGCATCGCCGGCCTCGACGTCAAGCGCATCGTCAACGAGCCCACCGCGGCCGCGCTTGCGTACGGCCTCGACAAGAAGGCGAACGAGAAGATCGCGGTCTATGACCTGGGCGGCGGCACGTTCGACATTTCGATCCTCGAGATCGGGGACGGCGTGTTCGAGGTCAAGTCGACGAACGGCGACACGCACCTGGGCGGCGACGACTTCGACCAGCGCCTGATCGACTGGCTGGCGGACGAGTTCAAGAAGACCGAGGGCATCGACCTGCGCAAGGACCCGATGGCGCTCCAGCGCCTGAAGGAAGCGGCGGAGAAGGCGAAGTGCGAGCTGTCGACCACGGCTCAGACCGAGGTCAACCTGCCGTTCATCACGGCGGACGCCTCGGGCCCGAAGCACATGAACCTGTCGGTCACCCGCGCGAAGTTCGAGCAGCTCGTGGACGACCTCGTGCAGCGCACGCTCGGGCCCTGCAAGCAGGCGCTCAAGGACGCGGGCATCGACCCGTCGGCGATCGACGAGGTGGTGCTGGTCGGTGGATCGACGCGCATTCCGAAGGTGCAGCAGGTGGTCAAGGAGCTGTTCGGCAAGGAGCCCCACAAGGGCGTCAACCCGGACGAGGTGGTCGCGATCGGCGCGGCCATCCAGGGCGGCGTGCTGGCCGGGGACGTGCGCGACGTCGTGCTGCTCGACGTCACGCCGCTGTCGCTCGGTCTCGAGACGCTCGGGGGCGTGTTCCACAAGCTGATCGAGCGCAACACGACGATTCCGACCAAGAAGAGCGAGACCTTCTCGACCGCGTCGGAGAACCAGACCACGGTCGAGATCCACGTCCTCCAGGGTGAGCGCGAGCTCGCGCGGGACAACCGCTCGCTCGGCAAGTTCCACCTCGACGGCATTCCGCCGGCGCCCCGCGGCGTGCCGCAGGTGGAGGTCTCGTTCGACATCGATGCCAACGGCATCCTGCACGTCGGCGCGAAGGACAAGGCGACGGGCAAGGAGCAGTCGATCCGCATCGAGGCGTCGAGCGGCCTCAAGGAAGACGAGATCAAGAAGATGGTCAAGGACGCCGAGGCGAACGCGGGCGAGGACAAGACGCGGCGCGAGGCGATCGAGACCCGCAACCGCGCCGACCAGCGCGTCTACGAGACCGAGAAGAGCCTGAAGGAGAACGGCGACAAGGTTCCCGCCGAGCTCAAGGTGAAGGTCGAGGCGGCGCTATCCCGCGTGCGCGAGGCGCTCAAGGGCGAAGACCACGCCGAGGTGCAGTCGGCGACGGAAGCGCTCGAGACGTTGTGGCACGAAGCGGCGCAGGCGATGTACCAGTCGGCCGAAGCGGCCGGCGCGCCGGGTGCCGAGCCGTCGGCGGAAGGTTCGCCGCCGCAGAAGAAGGCGGGCGGCGACGGAGCCGTGGACGCGGATTTCGAAGTCGTGAACTAGGCTTCAGAAGATTGCAAGTCGCGACGCCCCGGGCGGTTTCCGGGGCGTTCGCGCGCCGTGGGGCAAAGTTGACGGAATCCAAACAACCACGCGCCGGATCAGATGCATCCTAGCAGTACAAAAGTCCCCTGCGGTTCACGTGCGGAGCTTCCGGAAGGGAGCACGACCCGTCCTTCGGTGTACGGGTCAACCCACACGGCTCAAGCGGGGGACTTTTTCTTATTGCCTCCGAGGAGCGCTAGAGCCGCACGATCTTCGGGCTCTTCTTGCCCTTGAGCGCGTTGCGCGTATCCACGATCGATCGGGCGTTCTTGAGGATCTCCCCGAAGTCGAATTCTGCGTGGCTGGTCGCCACCACCGCGCAGTCGTAGCGCCTCAGCGCCGCCGGCGTGATCGTCACGCTCTTGCGTTTGCGCCCGGCAAACTCGAGGCGGGGGACATGGGGATCGGCGTAATCCACGCGGGCGCCCATCGCCTCGAGCAGCTCGATCAGGTCGAGCGAGGGGCTCTCGCGCGTGTCCT
>JBDTYW010000238.1:0-4303 GCA_040005445.1 Candidatus Eiseniibacteriota bacterium | reverse complement strand
GGAAGCAAAGCCCACCGATCCCGACGCGATCCCCCCGCACGCCGCCCGGGCCGCGCTCGTCCACCATGGCCTGCGGGCCGCCCTCTTCGCGCAGGCCGTCGTCGGCGCGCTTCTGGGGCTCGCGGCCGCGCTCGTGATCCCCGCCCTCCAGTTCCGGCTCGACGCCGCGCGCGACGCGAAGGCGTTCACGGTGCTCGCCGTGCTCGCGACGCTGCTGGCCGCCCTCGAAGCGGGACTGGTCGCCGCCTGGAGCGCGCGCCGCCTGCAGGGAGCCGGGCGCGCGCTCGCGCCGGTGGGCCGGGTCCGGCGCCGCGAC
This sequence comes from Candidatus Eiseniibacteriota bacterium, assembly GCA_040005445.1. Lineage (GTDB taxonomy): Bacteria > Eisenbacteria > RBG-16-71-46 > RBG-16-71-46 > DASYSL01 > JANPEF01. Next base: position 3,987 of record JBDTYW010000238.1, on the reverse strand, counting down.
CTGGCGTGCGCATTCCTCCTGCCGATCGCGTTCACGCTGCTCTGCGTGCGCGCGCAGGCGGCCCTGATCGAGCGGGAAGATCCTCTGCTCACCTACGTGGAACGGGGTCTGGCGCGCCGCCTCGCGCAGCGCGGCATCGGCTCGGCGGCTTCGCTCGAGGTGGCCGACGGCAAGCTCACGCTGGTCGTGCCCACCTACCTGGCCCGGCGCGCCGCGTGGAGCGTGGAGGTCGACGCCGGCGACACCGAGGGGCGGCAATCCGCCCTGCGCGCGCGCGCGGCGTTCGGCGCCGATCCGGTCATCCTGCGCGTTCCCCTGCCGCTGAGGTCCGAGGAAATGCAGGACCGCGACTTCATGCTGGTGCCCGGCTCGATCGTGGTGGTGCGGTCGATCCGGTTCGTGGCCGACGCGGCCGACCCGGCGATCCGGGCGGGCCACCCGGCGGAGTTCTCGCGCCGGCTCGACCTGGTCTACGAGGTGCCGCCGCTCGCCCGCGGCGCGCGCAGCCGCGTGGACTTCGTGAGCGCGCCGACGCGGCCACCAGCGGCTCAGCGAACCCCGGCTCAGCGGTAGACGAACTCCCGCCAGCGAATCCAGCCTCCGGAGTCCTTGCCGCCATGGGGATCGCGGTGGGTCCAGTGCACGACCCCGCCCTGCGCGTTCCACACGTACTGCCCGCGAAAACTCACCCGGTCGCCGCGTTTGAACGGCACGCGCGGCGCAAGATCGATGTTGTGCGCGATCATCACGGTCTGGCCGGTCGCTCCGTCGACGCGCACGACGAAGCGCTGGTGGCGAGGGCGCTTCGTGTCGTCGCGCAGAAGGCGCGTGACGGTGCCTTGGCCTTCGACCCAGACGTCGGAGAGGTGGTCGCGAAAGGCGTCGGCGGCGGAGTCGACACTCCGGGAGGGGGACTCGACCGTGGTCGAGGTGCGTGCAGCCGTGGTGGTGGGGGTATGAGGAGTGGTGCGGCAGGACGTGAGCGCGAATAACGCGGGAAGGACGAGAATCCAGGGCGCCGTGCTACGGTGATTCACCATGTCCTCCCAGGCGAACTCCCAGTGGAGTCTGGTGACTCCTCGGTGGTGGTTGGTGGCGTCGATCCTGTTTGCGACACTCGTGTCCTGGCTTGCCTTGCCGGCAACGATCGTAGTCACCACTTTCGGATTTGCGGCGTTCTCCTCATCGAAGCTGCCGGAGTGGCTGGTGGTGGCTCTGGTGCTATCTGCTTATCTGGCCGGGGCGGTTTTCCTGGCGCTCTGCTCCGCCGGGCTTGCCTCGCTGGCGGAGATGGGCATGAACACGCTGGGCCGGTCGGACCCGACGCGGGCGCGCGGCTGGAAGGTGCTGGTTCCAGTGCTCGTTGCGGCCTCTCCCGTGCTCATCGTGCCTGCCACATTCCAACGGTGGATCGACGGTGCCCCACGACCCGTACCGCACGCAGGGGCGGGGCTGGAGCGTGGGGCCGAGGATGCGCGGCCTTTGGGGCCCCGGGCCGCCAGCTTCTGGGCGCCCGCGACGATCCGGATCCGCGGCGGCCTCCCGGAGGTCACGGTCGCGATCCGCACCGGCGAACCGGGGGACTATGTCCTCGTGGTACAGGCATCCGACAAGGCAGGTCTCGACTGCTCCGGCCATGCCGAAAAGACGCTAGGCTCCGGGGTCGACTCGATGACCGCGATCCTCGCCCGTCCGACTCGTAAGGTGGGATCGAACTCCATCCCGTGGCCCGTGCACGTTCGTTCGCTCGTGATCATGACGCAGGGCAGAGCGGACGGCGACCGCGTGGTGGACGTTCGCAGCGGGGAATCGTTGTTTGTGATCGATCGGCAGGGCCCTACGCCAACTCGCCGAGCTGCTCCCACAGCGATTCCACCTCGGCCTTGAGCGTCTCGTAGCGCTTGACCAGTTCCTTCGAGCGCGGGCCGTCGGCGTCGACGCCGGGGTCGGCGAGCAGCGCTTCGACCTCCTTGACCTCGCCTTCGCGGACCTCGATTACCTGCTCGAGGCGCGCGGCCTCCTTCTCGCGCTTCTGGCGGGCATTGCGCGCGGCCTTGTCCTCGCCGTGCGCAGGCTTCGCCGGGGCGGCGGGCGCCTTCGCTTTCGCCGGGGCTTCGGCGGGCGCCGGCTTGCTCGAGGAGGCGGGCGGCGGCATCGACGCCGCGCCCGAGGTGCGTGCCAGGCGCGCCGCCTCGTAGTCGTCATAGCCGCCCGGGTAGAGCCGTACCCGGCCGCCGTCGACCTCGATGATGCGGGTCGCGAGCGAGGCCATGAGCGAGCGGTCGTGGGTCACCACCAGCACCGCGCCCGGGTAGGTCGAGAGCGCGGTCTCCAGCACTTCCTTACCCGCGAGGTCCAGATGGTGCGTGGGCTCGTCGAGCAGCAGCAGGTTCGCGGGCTCGAGCAGGATGCGCGCGAGCGCCACGCGCTGGCGCTCGCCGCCCGAGAGCACCTTGACGGGCTTGAACACGTCGTCGCCCTCGAACAGGAAGCTGCCGAGCAGGCCGCGCAGCTTCGGCTGCCATTCCATCGACGCCACGTCCTCGAGCGATTCGAGCACCGTCAGCTTGCCGTCGAGCACCTCGGCGGCGTGCTGGGCGAAGTACGCCAGCTTCGTGTGCGCCGGCACTTCGCGCTCGCCCGAGCGCTCCTTGAGCTGGCCGGCGATCACGCGCAGGAGCGTGGTCTTGCCCGCGCCGTTCGCACCCACGATCGCGATCTTGTCGCCCTTCTCGATGTCCAGGTTGGCGTCGTGGAAGATCTCGCGCTGGTCGTACCCGAACGAGGCCTCGCGCATCCGCACCAGCGTGCGGCCCGAGTGCGGCGGCGCGGGAAACGAGAAGCGGATCGAGCGCGGCTTGCGCGGCAGCACGATGTGCTGCTTCTTGAGCTTCTCGATCATCTTGCGCTTGCTCTGGGCGCGCGACGCCATCGTGTTCTTCGCGCCGAAGCGCTCGACGAACTTGGTCAGCCCGGCGACGCGCTTCTCGAGTTGCTCGTTCTGGGCCTCGGCGCGCTCGCGCCGGGCGCCACGCTCCTCGAGGTAGCCGGTGAACGTGGTCGCGAACTCCGTCATCTGGCCGCGGTCGAGCTCGTTGACCGTGGTCGCGACGCGGTCGAGGAACACGCGATCGTGCGAGACCACGACCAGCCCGCCGTGGAAGTCGTCGAGGTAGTCCTCGAGCCATTCCATGGCCGGCAGGTCGAGGTGGTTCGTCGGCTCATCGAGGAACAGGAGGGTGGGGTCGGTCAGGAGCAGCGCCGCCAGCGTGGCGCGCATGCGCCAGCCGCCCGAGAACTGCTCGAGCGGGCGGTCCTGGTCCTCGGGCGAGAAGCCGAGGCCCGCGAGCACGCGCCGGGCCTCGGGTTCGAGCACGTGCTCGTCCGCCATGTCGAGGTGGTGCTGGAGTTCGCCCGAGCGCTCGAGCAGGGCCTCGAGGTCCGGGTCCTCGGGGCCGATGCCGGCGAGGCGTTGGTGGAGCAGGTCCAGCTCCTCGCGCATGTCGAGCGTGGCGCGGTGCGCCTCGAGGGCGCGCTCGAGGACGGTGCCCTCGAACTTCTCGGCCGCCTCCTGGGGCAGGTATCCCAGCCGGGTCCCCCTGGCGAGCACGCGATTGCCCACCTCGGGCTTGTACTCGCCCAGGAGCACCTTGAGGAGCGTGGTTTTGCCGGCGCCGTTGGGACCCACCAGCGCGACGCGATCGCCCGGGGCGAGGACCCAGTCGAGATCGTCGAACAGGATCCGGGGGCCGATCGCATAGCGAATGCCGTGGAGTTGGATCATGGGACCCGCTCAATGTACAGGAAACCAGGCCTGCGCCGCCGCCCCGTTTCGGGCGGACCGAACCGGCGGGCCGGGTCCCGGCTTCGCGCGCGGGGCGCACGCCGGCTCGACTCGACAAAGCGCAATGAATCCAACAGTTACAGATCGGGTGGGGCGCCGGCTCGGCCATGGGCTTCCCCATGGGCATGTCAGCAGCAGCCGAT
>JBDTYW010000237.1:0-4306 GCA_040005445.1 Candidatus Eiseniibacteriota bacterium | reverse complement strand
GACGACGCGACTTTTCGGGCGCTTCGCCGCCCTCGCGCCGCTCGCGTTCGCCGCGCTGGCGCTCGCGAGCGCCGCCGCGCACGCGTTCACCGTGAGCGGCCGCTTCCTCTACGAGGACCGCCTGTTCGACGGCAACGGCTACACCGGCGCCGTCCAGAACCTGCCGATCCGCCACGCGCTCGTCGAGGTGGTCGACGCCGTGACCCAGCAGACGCTGGCCAGCGGCTCGACCGGCGCCGACGGGACCTATTCGTTGTCCGTCACGGGGCAGGTCGTCCCGGTCAACCTGTTCGTGCGCGCGACCACCGACGGCCGGCCCGCCGGCTACGAGCTGCGCGTGGTCGACAACTTCACGCGCATCCCGACCGGCGGCGGGCTCATCCTGACGGGCTCCCAACTCTATTCGATCTCGACCGGTATCACGCTGGCCCACCCGCCGGCGAACAACCTCGCCGAGGGCGACTACCTGATCCAGGATCCCGACGGCACGGGCGTCGCCCAGGCGTTCAATATTTTCGACTGCGGGGTGGACTTCTTCGACTGGGTCGCCCTGGCGGCCGTGCACGGCGCGCTGCCGACGAGCACCGAGTTCCTGGTCTATGCCTGGAAGGCGACGGGCACGCCGGGCAATCCCCCGCCCGCATTCGGGTCGAACTACTCGCAGAACGGGATCTTCATCGGCGCGGACCCGAGCGGCGGCGACACCGACGGCTGGTCGGACACCGTGATCCTCCACGAGACCGGCCACTGGTTCGACGACAACTTCTCGCGCTCGGACAACCCCGGGGGCGCGCACTTCATCGGCGACAACAACGCGAACGTGCTGCTCGCTTACGGCGAGGGGTCGGCAACGTACCACTGCGCGAAGGTACGCGAATGGCGCGCGACCAGTCACCTCAACCTGCTCGGCCAGCCGGTGGACCGGCTGGTCAGCCTGTACGCCGACCTCGTGATCCCGCCGCCGGTCGGCACACCGGGCGGCCTGTCGTTCTCGTACGACTTCGAGACCGGGAACTTCGGGGACACGGGCGCGCCGATCGGTCAACGCGGCTCGGCGAACGAGACCAACGTCACCTCGGCGTTGTGGGACATGGTCGACGGACCGAGCACGCCCGACGCCACGCCGGGCATCGATGACGAGAGCTTCGAGACCACCGACACCCAGGCCTACGGGATCGAGCACGTCTACCTGCCCGGCCTGCCTGCGGGCAACTCGATCACGGTCGAGGACTACTATCAGGGCTGGTTCGCCCGCAACGGCGCCGGCTACCAGAAGCCGGGCATGGACGAGATCTTCGTCACGCTCGCGAAGATGCCGTTCTATCCGGACGCTGCCGAACCGGACGACGCGATCGCCTCGGCGCGCCCGATCACCCCGGTCGCCTACGGCGTGACCGCGGGCGGCAGGGTCGTGATCAACGAGCTCGAACTCGGCGCCGCCGACGCGATCGAACTCATGAACACCGGTGACGTCGCCGTCGACCTGACCGGCTGGCAGATCGAGGTGTTCGCCAACGGGACCACGCAGGACCCGACGCGGGTCTACACGTTCCCGCCGTTCACGCTCGAGGCCGGCGAGTGCGTCGCCGTGCACGAGGGCAACGACGCGACCTCGAACGGCCGGTATCACCTCTATTCGGGCGACCGCACCGCGTTCAACGCGTCGTGGAACCCCGGGCTCGACGGTGCATGCTACCTGCGCGACGCAGCGCAGACGCCGGTCGACTTCGTGCGCTGGCGGGACTCGAACGGCATCGACAACGGGACGCCGACGCCGGCCGGTCTCGCCTACAACGGCTTGCTCGACTCCCCCACGGCGCCGAACGGCCTGGCGCGCGACGTCAACGGGACCGACACCGACCAGGCGTCGGACTGGCATGCCGGGCCCACCACGCTCGGGTGCCAGAACCACCCGTCGCCCCAGGCGCACACGATCTTCGGCATCGGCGACAAGGACGTCGTGTCATTCGTGGCCGCCGCGGGCCAGCGTTACGGGTTCGAGGCGCGCTGCGAGTTCAGCGCCTCCGACGCGCGGCTCGAGGTCCTGAGCCCCGGCGGCACCGTGATCGCGTCGAACGACAACTCGGACGCGTCGGTGCGCGACGCGCGCGTGGACTTCCTCGCCCCGGAGAACGAGACCTACTATGTCCGGGCCACCCACGTGGGGACGAACACGGACTGGGCCGAGTACACGCTGCTCGGCTTCGCGCGGCCGCAGACGTCGGCGTGCGCCGGCCCGGCCGGGCTGAACGCGAGCGCCGCCCACGCGACCGACTCGCAGGATCTCGTCCAGCTCCACTGGTCGAACGGCGCGGTCTACGACAGCGTCCACGTGTACCGCAACGGGACGCTCGTCGACGCGCTGCCCGGCGCCGCCAACAGCTACCAGTTCCACGAGGACCGCGGTCTCTACCAGTACGGCGTGTCCGGCACCTCGGGCGAATGCGGCGAGACCGCGATCGCCTCGGACTACGCGTTCGCCGGCATCGTGGATTGCGTCGCCTCGGACGGGTTCGAGGACGGCAACGCCGCGCTGTGGATCAAGGAGGCGAACGGCTGGGGCGTGACCCCGTTCGCCAAGACCGGCACGTGGGCGTTCACCGACAGCCCGGTCGGCACGTACCACGGCTGCCCGACCGGCGCGAGCGGTTGCAAGAACAACGCGATCGCGGTGTTCGGCGTCCCGGCGGACGTCGTGATCCCCGGTTACGCGACGCTCGAGTTCGACCAGATCTGCATCACCGAGCATTGCGAGCCCGAGGCCTGCGATCGCGGCCTGGTCGAGATCTCGGACGATGACGGCGGAAGCTGGACCACGATCGCCGCGTACGACGCGGGCAGCGACCCGGCGTGGAGCGACGACGTGGCGGGTCCGGACGACTGGCGGCACGCCTCGCTCGACCTGTCGGCGTTCGCCGGCAAGCGGATCAACGTGCGCTTCCGGCTCGAGTCGGACGCGAACCTCGAGTTCGACGGTTGGTACCTGGACAACCTCGAGATCGCGGCCTGTCCGCCGGTCGGCGTCGACCCGACGCCGCGCACGGCGACGGTGTTCGCGCCGCCCTCGCCGAATCCGCTGGTCCGGGGCGGAACCGCGGTGCTCGAGTACGCGCTCGGCACCGACCTCGCGGCCGCAGACGGCACGGCCGAGGTTTCGATCGAGCTCCACAGCGTGGCGGGCCGCCTGGTGCGCGTGCTCGAGCGCGGTCCAAAGACGCTCGGTGTCCACCGGGTGACGTGGAACGGCACCGACGGCCGCGGCATCTCCGTGCCGCCCGGCATGTACTACGCGACGTTGCGCGTGGGCAAGACGGTGCGCACGACGCGGCTGGTCGTCATCGGCTGACAGGCGCGCCCGGATTCGAGAGTCTCCCTGGAGCAGGATGCGCGAAAGCCCCGGCCGCTCGGCCGGGGCTTTCGACGTCTTCCCACGCTTGGTGGTTCAGGCCTAGGCGCGGGCGGCTGCTCGCGGGGCCGGAGCGGCAATGAGCACCGGCGCGTGCAGCCCTTCGAAGATGCGCAGGATCACGTCCCCGGTCTCGGGGCGAAACGAACGATAGCTGGGATCGATCGGGTTGCCCGACGGCGTCAGCAGGATGATCTGGTCGTGCGTGCGCGGCCGCCCAAAGCTGGGCTCCCTCACCACGAGCGGCTCGTCTTCCTCGGTGAGCTCGAGCGTCCAGGCGCGCGGCACGTCGAAGCACGCGTAGTCGCGGTGGTCGTCCAGGTGCTGGCGGAAGATCACCGAGGCGCCGCGCACCTCGAACGCCAGGGCGTGGCGGTTGCATTCGACGAGGAATCCGGCGACCTGGTCGAGCGGCACCTTGCCCTTCATCCAGTCCTTGCGGGTGAAGCCGTAGACGCGGCCGAACGGCTGGGTGCCCGCGGGCAGCCGGCTCTCGGCGTACTGCATCGCCATGGCATTGAACTCACGGCGTCGAGCATCGTTCGGACAACTGGCCATGATCGCCTCTCGGGTGCGTGGAACAGAGCAGGCCGGGCGGAGCAGCCCATGCCTGTGGGGCGATCTCGGGTAGCGATCGAGGTACGCTTGGCGGGACCACCTGAGAGTACCACGGACGGGGGGGCTGCCCCGAAAAAGGCGGGCACGACCTCGCCCGAACATGCCCCGGGGCATGCTCGGGCGGGTGGTTCAACGCGAAAAGCTCTCTACTTTTGCCGCAGCGTGTAGGTGATGACCTTCTCGCCGTCCACCGGCACCGTCACCGTGAACTCGATCGTGCGGGCGTCCTTCATGACGAAGTCCTGCGACGAGGTCGTGATCCGCCAGTCGCCGTATGCCGGC
>JBDTYW010000236.1:0-4323 GCA_040005445.1 Candidatus Eiseniibacteriota bacterium | reverse complement strand
CGCGCGAGCGGCGTCGGCGCGCCGCGCAGGAACGCGGCGAACGCGAGCTCGTCGATGCCCTCGGGCAGCGGCGCGACCGCCGAGAGCATGAGACACGGGTCGGCGCCGAGCGACACCGTGGCGGGGAGCGCCTCGCCGCGCTTCTCGGCCTCGTGATAGTGGAAGCCGCCGCCCTTCTGGATCTGCCAGTGCATGCCGGTCGTTTTCGCGTCGTACTGGTGGAGCCGGTAGAGCCCGAGGTTCCGCCCGCCCGTGACCGGGTCGTGGGTGAGGACCATCGGCCAGGTGAAGAAGCGGCCGCCGTCGCCCGGCCAGCAGCGCAGCACCGGCAGGCGATCGAGGTCGAGCGGCTCGGTCAGCGCCTGCGACGCGCCCGAGCCCGCCCGGCGCGGCACGACGCGCGCGTTCAGCGCGCGCGCGATCGTGGCGCGCGAATCCCACAGCGCGCCCGCGCTCGGCGGCTTCATGCGCTCGACGAAGCGCACCAGCTCCTCGCCCACGGACTCGGGCGCGCGGCCGAGCGCGCGCTCGATCCGGCCGGGCGTGGCGAGCGCGTTCATGGCGAGCGGGAGGCTCGAGCCCTTGACGTCGGTGAACAGCAGCGCGGGCTTGCCCTCGCGCACGGCGCGTTGGGCGATCTCGCCGACCTCGTACTCGGGGTCGACCGGCGCGCTGACGACGTGCAGGTCGCCGTCCTTCCGGAGCGCCTTCAAGAACGCGCCGAGGTTGCGGAAGGTCCCGCTCACTCGAGGTCCTCCTCGCGCCAGCCGCCGGGCACGTCGTGGCCGACGAGGCGGAGCAGCTTGTTCGTGGTTGCGCCCACCAGCTCGTCGATCGACTTCGGGTTGCCGTAGAACGGCGGCGACAAGGGGAACACGATCGCGCCCGCGAGCGAGAGCTTGTGCAGCGCCTCGAGCACGATCGTCGACAGCGGCGTCTCGCGGACGCCCACGATCAGCGGCATGCGCTCCTTGAGCGCGACCTGGGCCGCGCGCGTGATCAGCGTGTCGCCGATGCCGGCGGCGATCTTGCCCACGGTCGAGGCGCTCGCCGGCAGGATCAGGCAGGCGTCGTGGCGGATCGAGCCCGAGGCGAACGGCGCCGACAGGTCGTGATCGGGGAACGTCGCCTGGACGTGGGGCGCGAGGTCGGACTCGGAGAGGCCGCACTCGGTTTGCAGCACCATCTTCGCCCACTTGCTGAGGACCAGGTGCTTCTCGCCGGGGAACTTGCGCAGGAAGTCCACGCCGTAGATCGCGCCCGAGGCGCCGGTCATGCCGACGAGCACGCGCCGGGCCGGAGTGCTCATCGCGGCACGCCCTGGCCGGCGATCACGACCAGCAACACGGCGAAGCCGAGCCCGGCATTGATCCGGAAGAACGCGAGGTCGACGTTCTCCGCCGACTTCTGCTGCCAGGCGAGGCCGGCGCCGACGAGCGCGAGCGCGCCGGCGACCCACGGCGACGGCCAGCGCACGAGCGCCCAGCCGGTGAGCGCGGCGAACGCCAGGGAATGGCAAACGAGCGATACGTAGAGCGCGCGCGGGGCGCCGAGCGCGGCGGGCAGCGAGTGCACGCCGCTCGCGCGGTCGAAGTCCACATCGAGCGTGGCGTAGATGATGTCGAAGCCGGCGACCCAGCCGAGCGTGAACAGGGCGAGCAGCCCCGCGTCGGCGAACGCGCGGCCGAGATCGGGCGAGACCGCGAGGTAGCCGCCCAGCGGCGAGAGCGCCAGCGCGGCGCCGACGCCGAAGTGGCACAGCGGCGTCACCCGCTTGAGCAGGGGATAGACCGCGAACACGACCAGCGGGATCGGCGACAGGAGGAGGCACAGAGAATTGAGCCGCCACGCCGCGAGCCCGTACACCGCGGCGCCGAGGAACGCGACGCCCCAGCCCTCCTTGAGCGTCATCACGCCCGAGGGCAACTCGCGCGAGCGCGTGCGCGGATTGCGGGCGTCGATCGCGCGGTCGAGCAGGCGATTGAGCGCGAGCGCCGCCGTGCGCGCGCCGGTCGCGGCGAGCGCGATCCACCCGAGCACGGGCAGCGCAAATCCTCCGGGCGCCGCGAGCAACGCCCCGGCGAGGATCAGCGGGAGCGAGAACAGCGCGTGCTCGATCTTGACGAATCGTGCGTATGTGCGCGCGCGGTCGATGAGGGAGGGGACCGCGGGGCGGGCGAGCGAGCTCATTGGCCGCAGCCTAGCAAGGGCAACGCAGGCTGTCGAGCGCGGCCCGCGGGCGCGTGGAGCGCGTTTCGCCCCGGGGCCTGGCAGCGAAGTTGGTTGACGCGGAGGGCCCCGGCGGGGTTCGCTACCTTGCTGTGCCTTGTCGCCGTGCAGGGCGCGCGCAACCCGGACCCGGAGGCACCCCTCGATGGCGCCGAGCAAGAGCCCCGACGTGACCGCGATCCGCGGAGACCTCCTCTATTGCACGGAGGATCCCGCCGTCGCCGGTCCGGGCCGCGCGCTCGAGCACGTGCCCGACGGGCTCGTCGTTTCCCAGGGCGGCGTGATCACCGCGCTCGGGCCCGCCGCCGACCTGCTCGCCACGCTGCCGCCCGGATCCCCGGTCGCGCACTACCCGGGGTGCCTGGTCGCGCCGGGCTTCGTCGACGCGCACGTTCACTACGCGCAGACGGAGATGATCGGCACGTTCGGCGCGCAGCTGCTCGAGTGGCTCAACAAGACGACCTTCCCCGCGGAGCAGGCGTTCGCCGAGCGCGCCCACGCCGACGCGGTGGCGCGCGTGTTCGTCGAGGAGTTGCTGCGCAACGGCACGACCAGCGCGCTCGTGTTCTGCGCCACGTACCCGGCCTCGGTCGACGCGCTGTTCGAGGCGGCCCAGGCCGAGAACCTACGCCTGATCGCCGGCAAGACCTGGATGGACAGGAACGCCCCCGCGCCGCTGCTCGACACCGCGCAGAAAGCGTACGACGACTCGAAGGCGCTGATCGCGCGCTGGCACGGCAAGGGCCGCGCGCTCTACGCGATCACGCCGCGCTTCGCGCCCACCAGCTCGCCCGAGCAGCTCGAGGCCGCGGGCGCGCTGAGGCGTGAGCATCCCGACACCTGGCTCCACACGCACGTCTCCGAGAACCCGCAGGAAGTGGCGTGGGTGCAGGAGCTGTTCCCCGAGCGCGCCGGCTACCTCGACGTGTACGACCACTACGGCCTGCTCGGGCGCCGCGCCGTGCTGGCGCACGGGATCTATCTCAAGGAGAAGGAGCTCACGCGCTGCCACGAGACCGGCACTGCGCTCGCGCACTGCCCGACCTCGAACCTGTTCCTCGGCAGCGGGCTGTTCGACGTGGCGGTCGCGCGCGACCGGCGCCGACCGGTCAAGCTCGGCCTCGGCACCGACGTGGGCGCGGGGACGAGCTTCTCGCTGCTGCGCACGCTCGACGAGGCGTGCAAGGTCGCGCAGTTGCGCGGCCGGCCGCTCCACCCCGTGCTCGGCTTCTACCTGGCGACGCTCGGCGGCGCGCGCGCACTCGCGCTCGACGATCGCGTGGGGACGTTGCGCGTGGGCCACGAGGCCGACTTCGTCGTGCTCGACCCGGCGGCGACGCCGCTGCTCGCGCTGCGCGCCGCGCGCGCGCAATCGATTGTCGACGTGCTGTTCGCGCTGATCACGCTGGGCGACGATCGTGCGGTGCGCGCGACCTGGGTCGCCGGTCGGCTCGCCCACGAGCGCGCCACCTAGACTCTTCACCGGGAGGACTCCGCGATGGCCACGAAAGACCCGCGCGTCGACGCCTACATCGCGAAGGCCGCTCCGTTCGCGCGCCCGATCCTCAAGCACCTGCGCAAGCTCGTCCACCGGGGCTGCCCCGACGTCGTCGAGACCATGAAGTGGAGCGCGCCGTTCTTCGAGCACCACGGCATCATGATCGGGATCGCCGCGTTCAAGGGGCACTGCGCGCTGATCTTCTGGAAGGGGCGGCTCCTGTCCGGCGTGCCGGCCGGAAAGGACCGACCGAAGGGCGAGGCCCGGGGCGAATTCGGGCGCATCACCGCGCTCTCCGACCTACCCTCGGATGCGGCGATCGTGAAGATGGTCAAGGCGGCCGCGTTGCTCAACGAGGAGGGCACGGCGGTCAAGCGCGTGCCCAAGACCGCCTCCAAGCCGCCGGCCCGCATGCCCGCCGACCTCAAGGCCGCGCTGGCGAAGAACAAGAAGGCGAAAGCGACGTTCGACGCGTTTCCGCCCGGCCAGAAGCGCGAGTACGTCGAGTGGATCGTCGAGGCGAAGCGGCCCGAGACCCGCGCGACCCGGCTCGCCACAACTCTGGTGTGGCTCGCCGCGGGCAAGACCCGAGACTG
>JBDTYW010000235.1:0-4339 GCA_040005445.1 Candidatus Eiseniibacteriota bacterium | reverse complement strand
CGTGCCGGTGCGCGGCCGCGACGAGATCGCCACGCTGGCAGCCGGCTTCAATGCGCTGGTCGACGCGATCGACCGCGGCGAGCGCCTGAGGCGCAACCTGGTGACCGACGTGGCGCACGAGCTGCGCACGCCGGTGACCAACCTGCGCGCGCAGGTCGAGGCGATCGAGGACGGGCTGCTTGCGCCCTCGGCGGACACGCTCGCCTCGCTGCGCGAGGAGATCGTCCTGCTGACGCGGCTGATCGACGAACTGCAGGAGCTTTCGCTCGCCGACGCCGGCGCGCTCGTCCTCGCGCGCGAGGCGGTGGCGCTCGAGCGCGCGGCGGGGGCGGCGCTGGCGGCGATCGCGGCGCGGGCGGAGGCCGCCGGCGTGACGCTCGCCTGCGAAGTCCCGCCGCTCGCGGCCGTCGACGCCGACCCGGCGCGGCTCGCGCAGATCCTGCGCAACCTGCTCGACAACGCGCTGCGGCACACACCGCGCGGTGGGCGGGTCACGATCTCGGCGTGTACGCTCGGCCCCGGCGCCGAGGTGTCGATCCGCGACACGGGCGAGGGGATCGCGCCCGAGCACCTGCCCCACGTGTTCGAGCGGCTGTATCGTGCCGATCCCTCGCGCGACCGCCGCACCGGCGGCGCCGGGCTCGGGCTGTCGGTGGTGCGACGGCTGGTCGAGGCGCACGGCGGCGGCGCGTCGATCGAGAGTCTGCCCGGCGAGGGCACGACCGCGCGCTTCACCCTGCCGTTCGCCGCCCTCCCTTCATAGGTTCTTCATCGCCGCGGACGAGACTCGGGATGTTCCGGAGGTGCCCACCCACTCCCGCTGGAGGATCCTGATGCCGACGCTCGCGTTTGCCTGTCTCGTCCCGCTCCTGATCGCACTGTCCGCCCCGGGGGCGGGGAGCTTCCGGTTTCCCGACTCGCCGCTCGGGCGCCACGCGCTCGCCTACTTCGAGGCCTATGCGGCGGGCGACTCCGCGGCGACCGGCGCGTTCGCCCGCGCGCATGTGGCGGCGGCCTCGCTCGCGCGCACGCCGATGGACGAGCGCGTGCGGCGCATGCGCGAGATCCGCGGCGACCATGGCGCACTGACGCCGCTTACGGTCGTGAACGACGACACCTCGGAGCTCGTGGTTCGCGTGCGCGACGCCCACGGGGAGCTGTTCGATCTCGGGTTCCTGGGCGAACCTGGGCCGCCGAACCTGCTGACCGGGATTCGCTGGGAGAGCGCGCTGGACGAGCCGGGCGCGCCCGGGGGCGGCGGACCGATGTCCGAGGCCGAAGCCACCAACGCAATCCGGGACGAGGTCGCGCGCCGCGCGCGCGAGCAGGACTTCTCGGGAGTCGTGCTGCTCGCCCGGGGCAACCGACGCCTCCTCGCCGAGGCGCACGGCCTGGCCGACCGTGCGCGCAAGCTGCCGGTGACGATCGACACGCGCTTCAACTTCGCGTCGATCGGCAAGCTGTTCACCAAGGTCGCGATCGCGCAGCTGGCACAGGCGGGGAGGATCGCGCTCGCCGATCCGGTGACGAAGTACGTGCCGCAATTCCGGGTCGAGCACGCGGGTGACATCACGCTGGCGCAGCTCGTCGAGCACCGGGGCGAGGTCGACGACGTGCTGCGCTATGCTCAGGGGGGGGACGTCGGCCGCGGCCTGGTCGACGTCCCGTCGTGGCTCCATCTCATCCTCGAGAAGCCACTCCTGTTCGAGCCCGGGACCGCGCAGCGCTATTCGAACGGGGGCTATGTCCTGCTCGGCGCGGTCGTGCAGTACGCCGGCGGCGAGGACTATTACGATTACGTGCGCCGGCACGTGCTCGAGCCCTCCGGGATGACCAGGACCGCGTGGGACCGGATGCACGAGGCGTCGCCGCCGCGTGCGATGGGCTACACGCGCGGCATGCACGGGGCGGAAGGCGGCAGGAAGCCGGCGCCGGGGCTGCTCGCGGCGCGGGGGCCGGTCGCAGATCGGTGGCCCGAACGCGGGAGCCCTGCCGGCGGCGGCTATACCTCGGCGACGGACCTGTGGCGATTCGCCGAGGCGCTGCGCGCGCGCCGGCTTGTCTCCGGCGCGTGGACGGCGTGGGTGCTCGGCGGGCCGGAGCCCGGCCACGGCGTCGCGCCGGACACGTCGTTCACCGACGTGGGCATGGGCATTGCCGGCGGATCGCCCGGGACGAATGGCGTGCTCGAGATGGCGGGAGCGTACGACCTGGTCGTCCTGACGAACGACGATCCGCCGGGCGCCGAGGAACTCGTGCGCGCGATCCGCGCCATCCTGCGCCGCGTGCGCTCGTGACCCGGTGCGGGCGCCGCTAGGAGGCGCGCTCGTGCGGGACGAACTGCTCGAATACCGCGCGCCGGAGCAGCGCGGGGGGGAGCAGGCCCTGCGCCAGCAGGAAGTCGTGGTAGCGCAGGCGGTCGAAGCGCGCGCCCAGCGCGTGCTCGGCCTCCACGCGCAGCTCGATCAGGCGCTGGTAGCCGCAGAAGTAGGACGTCGCCTGGCCCGGTGCGCGGAACATGTAGCGCTCGGTTTCCTGGCGTGCCATCGCCTCGGAGACCACGACCTCCTCGGTCAGCACGCGCGCGGCTTCCGCGGGCGTGATGGTCTGCGCCTGGACCCCGGGATCGAGGAACGCCCGGGCGGCGCGGAGCAGGCGATGCTGGAGTGCGGCGAGCTGGCCCTCCAGCGGCTCGTAGGGCTTCATCTCCGCCTCCATGTAGAGCGCCCAGCCCTCGACGTTGACGCTGTTGAACGCGAACAGCGCGCGCGCGATTGACACGCCGTGCTCGACCAGCGCCGCGAATTGCAGCTCGTGGCCCGGCCGAGCCTCGTGCGCGGTGAGCGTCCACGACGCCGCCTCGAACGTGAAGTCGTCGTACGGCAACGCCGCATGCCCGGGCGACGCGCTCATCGCGAGCGGCAGCACGAACGTTCCGCGCTCGCCGGTGTTGCCGATCAGCCGCGGCGGCTGCATGTGGGGGGCGGGCTGGGCCGCGGTCTCGGCGGCGGTGGCGAGGCGGATCTGCGCCGGGCGATCGGGCAAGGAGACGATGCGTTCGCGCTCGATGATCGCCTCGAGCTCCTCGAGCCGCGCCTCGTAGTGGGGGAGGATCGCCTCGCCTTCGAGCTGTCGGCTCTTGAGCGCGCGCAGCACGTCACGATAGTCGCGCGCCTCGAGCCCGAGCTCGCGCGCGACCAGCGGTGCGAGGGCATTCATCTCGTTCTGGATCTCGCGGAAGGAGACGCGCGCGCGGCTGACCAGCTCGGCCAGCGGCATGTCGACCCCCCAGTTCCTGAGCCCGAGCGCGTAGAGCTCGCCCGGCTGGCGGAAGTCGTCGCGTGCGCGCGGCAGCACCTCGGCGCGCACGAACGCCTCGTACGAGGTCATTTGTTCGCGCAGCGTCGCGAGCGGCCCGTCGCAGCCCTCGAGCTTCGCGGCCGCGAACAGGGGGGCGATGCCGTCGAGCAGCGCGGCCGCGTCCGCGAGGTTCTTCTCGACCTCGGCGCGCGCGGGGCCGACCAGCGCGGCTTCACCGGACCGTTCGCGCCAGCGCGTCATCGCCTCGTCCGCCACCGGCGTGCTCCTGGGCTCGAGGCCCGCGTAACGCCGCAGGCGCACCAGCCCGAGGCGCTGCCGCTCGGGCGTGTTCTGGTGATCGAGCACGGTGCGCAGCCCGCGGTAGACGGTCTCGGCGAGGTGGTGGTAGGGCCGCAGCAGGGCGTGGGCCGCGACGTGGATCGCGCGCTCGCGCGCCACCAGGTCGAGCATGATCTCGAGATCCTGCCGGACCGGCGGGTCACTCTCCGCGGCGAGGCGTTGCGCGAGTTCGGCTTCGGTCTCCACGAGGCTCGCGAGCTCCCGCTCGGCGATGCCCGGACCGAGGTCGATCACGCGCTCGTCGGAGCCGGGCACGCCGAACAGGCTCCCGGTTTCCGGGTGAAAGCGCGCCAGCATGTCGAGCACGACCTGCGCGTGCCGGTTGCTGCGTTCGATCCAGGCGGCGGCGGTGGCATTCGGAGTCGGCATGGGATCTCCCCGGGTCGGAACCGCCGCGCGATGCGACGCCGCGATGCAATGAGTCGGGATGGGACGAGGGAAAGCGTGGTGCCGGAGGCCGGGGTCGAACCGGCACGGGGTTTGAGCCCCACCGGATTTTGAGTCCGGCGCGTCTGCCAATTTCACCACTCGGGCGGCAGGGCGCAGTCTAGCAGGTCAGCCTGTGCGGGCAAGTCCGCCTCGCCCTTGACGCTGCCTCCGCCTCGCGGGTATGTTCCCGCGTGAACGTGGGGCTGTAGCTCAGCTGGGAGAGCACAAGGCTGGCAGTCTTGGGGTCAGG
>JBDTYW010000234.1:0-4353 GCA_040005445.1 Candidatus Eiseniibacteriota bacterium | reverse complement strand
GCAGGGCGGCGAGCGCGTCGAGCATGCCGGCGCGCACCCGGCGCTCGAGGTCGGCGAGCAGCGGCCTCAGGTCGGACCACGCGTCGTCCCCGAGCAACCCGCCCAGCGCCCGCCCCGCGGCCAGCCGCACGGCCGGGTCCGGGTCCATGAGCGCGCGGCGGAGCGCCACCTGCGCATCGCGCGAGCGCAGCGCCAGCGCGGCGGCGGCGGCGATCTCGCGCACGGCGGGATCGGCGTCGCCGAGGCCGGCGAGCACCTGCGGCAGCGCGGTCGAATCGGCCCGCGTGCCGACCGCCCGCAGCGCCGAGACGCGCACCCTGAAGTCTTTGTCCCCGCACGCCTCGAGCAGCGGCGCGAGCGCGAGCGGCGAGCGCTGGCGGCCGAGCGCGCGCGCGGCATAGGCGCGCACCGTCCCGTCGGGATCCTCGATCAGTCGCGTCAGGGCCTTGATCGTGAACTCGGGGAGGGCGGCGCGCTCCATGGCGTAGGCGCAGAATGCGCGCGTCAGGGTGTCCTTGCTCTTGCTGCCCTCGGACAGGAACGGCGCGGTCGTCGAGTCCGCCAGCCGCCAGCACGCGATCGCCGCCTCGCGCGCAAGCTCGGCGTCGCCGCGGGTGAGCTGCGCGGTGATCACTCCGGCGGCGGCCGGGTCCGCGATCTTGCCCAGCGCCTCGAGCGCGCGCGCGCGCACCCCGCGGTCTCTCTGCTCGCGCACCACGTAGATCAGCGCGGTCGTGGCCTGGCGCGAGCCGATCTGCCCGAGCGCAAACGCCGCCTCGGCCCGCACCATGGGCGAGCTGTCCCGCTGGACCGCGTCGAGCAGCGGATCGATCGCGGTCGAGTCCTGAAGCCGCGCGAACGCCCGGCACGCCCGCCAGCGCACGAGCGCGTCGGCGCTCGACTGGAGGTGGCCGATCAGCCGCGAGAGGTCGGTCGCGCGCGTGTCCTCGAGCATCGCGATCTCGGCCCACGCCTCGCGCGCGGCCGGGTCGGACGGCGGCCACGGCGCGGGGCCAAGCGGCCGGACCAGCGTGGACGGACCGGGTTCGTTCCAGGCGGTGAGCGCGGGAATCGGCGTGCCCGCAGCGGCGGCGGCGCGCGGCAGGATCGCGAGGACCAGGGGCAGGGCGCACAGCAAGCGGGCGGCGCGCCGGAGGCACGCGGGCATCGGTCGGGACTCGGGTCGTCGGGTCATGGGCCGGATCGTGCCCGCCGCCCCGCGGCGTGTCAATCCGCCGCACGGCCGGGGGCTAGCGCAGGCGCGCCAGGCGACCCCGCTCCACGGCCTTGAGCCCGCGGTCGTCCTCGGCCACGACCTGGTAGAGGTACGCGCCGTTGGCGAGGGCCGCGCCGTAGGTGTCGGTCCCGTCCCAGATCCACTGGTGATAGCCGGGCGAGACGCCCGGCTCGACGCGCTGGTACACGAGGCTGCCGCTGACCGTGTAGACCTTGACCGCCACGGTGGTCGGGCGATCGGTGTCGAGCGTGAAGTTGATCGTCACCGGCGGCGCGGCGAACGGCGTCGGGAACGCGAACACGCGCCGCAGCGCCACGCGCGGCTCGTTCGAGGTCAGGAACGAGACCCGGCGGGTGGCTCCCCCGGGCAACACGAGGACGGCATCGTGCGAGCCGGTTTCGTACGACCCGGGCCAGCTCAGCACCCAGAGCCGGCGCGACGAGTCGGTGGGCGCGACCGTGGCGGCGAACCCCGCCGGCGGCGTCCCGTCGACGGTGAGATCGAAGTCGGCCGCCTGGAGCTGCGCCGGGCTGTTGACCACGAGCTGGTAGGCCCCGACCGAGGGCGCGACGTCGCCCTCCCCGATCGACTGCCCGTTCGCGAACAGCCGGGTCTCGAGCCTCAGCGGCAGCGTGAACGAGGCGGCCAGTCCACTACGGTCCTTGCAGCTCACGGTCAGGTCGGCGTCCTTGGCCTGGGGACGCACATTCCAGGTCAGCAGGTAGCGCCGCCCGCCGCCGCCGTTCAGCGTGTCGGGGTAGGTCGGCGAGATCGTGTACTCGGACGGTGCGACCGCGCGCGCGCCTTCGCCGGTCACGCTCAGCGTCAGGTCGTCGATGCGGCTCTCGTCCACCAGGTCGACGACGAGCGCCACCGAGTCTCCGGGCGCCCCGGGTTGGAAGCGCACCCCCGAGGCCACGTCCTGCCCGTTCGCGGTGGCGTAGAGACGTGGCGCCCCGGTCTCGATCGGCGTGGAGGGATCCCCCAGCAGGCAGTAGGTCTGGATCGCGCGCCGCTCGAGCCCGAACGTGGCGGCGCTCGAGTTCACGGCGCCGAGCGTGATCGCCTCACCCAGCAGCACGCGCGCGCCGCGCTCGCCGAGGAACGGATCGTGCGGCGGATCCACGAACATCGCGCGGAACAGCCAGTTGTTCAGGTGGTTGCGCCCGGTTCGGTCGGAGGGCAGGAGCTCGAAGTTGGTCGAGGCATACGAGCCGATCGCGCCGGCCGACGGGCGCGCCGGATTCTGGGGGCCGAGCACCATGACTTCGCCCAGCGCGTCCCCGCTCAGCTTCTCGATATAGGTCGTGAACTGGTTGACATGGCACGAGAACGACAGGAAGAAGAACGGCTTGCCCTCGTTGAACAGGAGGTCGGTGCTGCCCGACCCCCGGTCCTGGCGCCAGATCGACTCGTGGGCCAGCACGGTCGCACTGCCGTGGCCCTGGAAGTTGAGCACGAGGCAGCCGTTTGCCAGGTCCGTCAACAGTTGCGGCCCGGTGTAGGCGGAGACGTAGGCGCGGACGTTCGCAAGGTTGTCGAGGCTCTGGCAGAGGGACGGGTCCCCGGGGACGGGGCGCCCGAGCGGAGCCAGCTTTTCGCGCAGGCGAAACTGCTCGATGTCGAGGTCGCGGTAGCCGCCCTCGCTGCGCAGGATGGTCCCCAGCTGGTTCGAAATCGCCTCGAACACCTGCTCCTCGGAGCGGAAGCAGTACTGCGTCGTGGCCTCGCCGAAGAAACTCGCGAACGAGTAGGCGTCGTCCGGCAGCAGGACAACCTTGTGCCGCCACGCCGCCTCGCGGTTCCCTCCGTCGTACGCGATCAGCTTGTCGACCAGGCCGTTGGCCTCGGCGACGCTGCCTACGGGCAGGCGCCCGATCGACATGTCGGGGAACGGGTCGGGCTCGCTGTTCGTACACGCCGGTCCGGGGGGCGAGGTGTTATCGAGGTCGTTGATGTACCAGAAATCCGACGCCGAGAGCTCCTGCCCGTTCGAGGTGCCGATCGGCCCGCTGATCAGGTGCGCCGGCATCCAGTCCCTGTCCGAGGTCGCGAGCTCGTTGCGCGCGTCCTCGCTGGCGTCGCCGACCAGCACGGCGAAGCGCGAGTTCCAGCGTGCGAACGCGTATTCGAGCAGCCGGCGGATCGCCCAGTCGGAGCGGCGGCCGCCGTCGAACGCGTCGTAGACCTCGTTCTCGGGGGCGACCAGGACCTCATATCCCTGAGCGCGCCGGTGCGCCGCCAGCCGCTCGGCGGCCGGGCGGAACAGCTCGGGGGTGACGATCACGAGTTCGGGCCGGCCGGGCGTGTCCCAGATCGGCACGCCGGCGACCCGGCCGGCGCGCGCGACCGCGGCGTCGGACACCTGCGGGGCGGCCAGGACGGCCAGGTAGCGCCGCCGGGACGCGGTGGGCGCCTGGTCCTGGAAGCGCGCCGCCCAGACATTGCTCGCCGTCGAGCGCACGAACGCCGGCGGGATCAATAGCACGCGGGGAGCGGTCGAGTCGCTCACGTCGTAGACCGTCGGCGTGGGCAGAGCGGGCGCGGTGAACCCGTCGATCTCGATTTCGAAGTCGCCCTGGGCTCCGGACGAATTGCAGTCCAAGCGGTTCTGGAACGCGCGGTAGAGCCGATCGTAGGTCACGGCGTAGGACTGGATCGAGCCGCCCGAGGCTCCGCCCTCGGGGTTGTTGAGGTCGAGGCTGTAACCACGGAAATCGAGCCGGTTCGTCCCCGAGGCGATGCGGCTCGCGGTGAACGTGGTGTCGCTCAGGAGCGCATCGCGCCCGCCCCACGTGCGCGTCGCGACCGGCGTCAGGAGTCCGTCGGACGGGCGCTTCCAGCGCATCCACAGCGCGTGCTGGTAGGGCGCGAGGGAGACTCCGAGCAGCCGGGACTGGAAGCGTACGGACCCTGCGGGATCGACGTCCGGGGTCCACATCGTGAGGCTGTCGGTGAACGTCCCGTCCGTGTACGGGAAGGTCCAGCCGAAGTAGCCGGTGCAGGTGTCCTTGGGCGTGGCGAGGAAGTAGTAGCGCTTCTCGTACTTGCGATAGGACGGGAACGACG
Organism: Candidatus Eiseniibacteriota bacterium; assembly: GCA_040005445.1. GTDB lineage: Bacteria > Eisenbacteria > RBG-16-71-46 > RBG-16-71-46 > DASYSL01 > JANPEF01. The sequence goes on along the minus strand of JBDTYW010000234.1, from coordinate 47 downwards.
TCGGCCGCGGCAGGCCGGCCAGGCCGCGGTCGGCGGTCACCACCGCC
>JBDTYW010000233.1:0-4355 GCA_040005445.1 Candidatus Eiseniibacteriota bacterium | reverse complement strand
TGTCCTCGCGACCGACCAGGCTCTGGATGATGCCGAGGTTCGTCTGGTAGCCGGTCGACATGACGAGCGCGGCCTCGTGGCCGGTGAACTCGGCGAGTTCCGCCTCGAGCTTCTCGTGGATGTCGAGCGTCCCGTTCAGGAAGCGGCTGCCGGTGCACCCGGTGCCGTACTTGCGCGATGCCTTTTCCGCGGCCTCGAGCACCTTCGGGTGGTGGGTCAGCCCGAGATAGTTGTTCGAACCCACCATGATCAGGTTGCGGCCACCGATCTCGACCTCGGTGTCTTCGGAACCCTGGATGGGGATGAAGTAGGGATACAGCCCGGCGGCCTGGAGGTCTTTCGCTCGCCGGAAGCTCCGGGTCTTGGCAAAGAGGTCGACGCGCTTGGTTTCGAGTGCCTTCATGGCTGCCTTTGACGAAAACGGAGGCCCGGACCCCATCCGCGCAGGGGCCGTCTTCCTGGAATTGGCGGGCTCAAGACCCAGGGGGCGCATCCCCGTACGGCCGGGTCCGATGCAGGCTTCGGTAGCCTATGCGGACCGAGGGGGCTTGTCAACCCTCGGCACCGGGCCTGCATGCCACCCTTAAATTCTTTTATGGCAGTGCTTTGTGTCACTTTCCGGAGGGTTTCGGCAGGCCCGGCGAGGGAGCCGCCCCGGGGGCGGCGGGCGCGCTCGTCGTGGTGACCTGCACGGGGCTGCCGTCCGCGGTCGTCACGATCACCTGCGGCGCGGGCACCGGAGCATTCGGATCCGCCGGAGGCGCGCCGGAATGCCAGTGCATGTGCCCGGGGCGGGGATCGTAGTAGCGATTGCGCGCAATGTCATACTCCCATGGCTTCGGGTTCTCGCCGGGCGCCACCGCGCCGCTGTTTGGCGGCCGGAGCGTCAGCGCATCCGGGTCCCTGAGGGGCGGGCCGGCGACCCCGTTCGGGTTCACGACCCCGGTGGCGGCCGCCCCGGGCGCGGCCGGCGTGCCGACCACGCCGGCGGCGCCCGGCGCGGCTTCGAGCTCGCGGCGCGCGGCGCTGTCGGCGGCTGCGGTGGAGCGCCCGCCGGCGAGGCCGCTCCGCACCTTCGCCAGCAGGCGCGGCCCGAACACCGTCCCGGCGATCGCAAGCGCGACCACGAGGGCGCCGAACAGGAGCTGTTTACGGCGCCGCGCAGCATCGAGCGGCTGGTGGCAGTGCTTATAGCGCTTGCCGCTGCCGCAGGGGCACGAGTCCTTGGAATGGGTCGTCATGGGCCCTGAGGATACATCGCGCGCAGGCGGGCCTTGCAAACTTTCCCGGGATCGCTATCGTGCGCGCCCATGCTCAAAGGCGCCGCCCTCGTCCTGCCGCTCACGCTCCTCGCCTGGTATCTGGCCCCCCTGCCGGGGCTCCAGGTCCTCGGTCCGCTCGGACTCGCCCTGCTGCTGGCGGCGCTCACGCGGGCGGCGATCGGGCTGCCGGCCGGCTCCGAGACCGGTGTGCGCTTCTTCGCCCGGCCCCTGCTGCGGGCGGCGATCGTGATCATGGGCGTCCGCCTCGACTTCGAGAAGCTCGTCCAGGCCGGGCCGCGGGTCCTCGCGGTCGATGTGTTGGTGGTGTTCCTGGGGGTCGCGTTCGTGGGGTGGATGGGCGGCCGCATGGGGGTGCGCCGGCCGCTCGCGCTCCTGCTCGGGGTCGGAACCTCGGTCTGCGGCGCTTCGGCGATCGCGGCGGCCGGGCCGCTCGTGCGCGCCGAGGAGGACGATGTCGCGGTCTCCATCGGCCTGGTGTCGCTGCTCGGCACGATCGGCGTGGTCGCCTACCCGGCGCTCGGCCGGCTGCTCCACCTCGCGGACGCCGCGTACGCCCTGCTGTGCGGCGCCACGCTGCACGAGGTCCCGCAGGTGCTCGCGGCCGCGTTCGCCCGGGGGCAGGCCGCCGGCGACTTCGGCACGCTGGTCAAGCTTACGCGCGTGGCGCTGCTCGCGCCGCTCGCGCTCGGGCTCTCGGCGATCGAGACGGCGCACGGCGGGGAACGCATCTCGTGGCGCCGGCTGCCGGTGCCGTGGTTCGTCGTCGGGTTCGTGGCGGTCGGCGCGCTGCGCTCCCTGGGCGCGATCCCGGCGTCGATCGTGCCGGGGCTCGAGCTGGTATCGAAGGTCCTGCTCGTGGCCGCCATGGCGGCGGTCGGGCTGGGCGTGCACGCCGAGGCGGTGAAGCGGCTCGGCTGGTCGCCGATCGCGCTCGCGCTCCTGGGCTGGCTGTTCGTGATCACGACCGCGGGCATTGCGTCCTTCGCCCTGGGGTTGCTCGGCTAGGGCGCTACTGGGCGATGCTGAACAGGATCCGCCACTTGCCGCCGGTCTTCGTCATGCGCTGAGCCGTGATCTGCTCGTAGGGCATCCCGCCTGGTTCGCTCGGCGGCAGGGAAACCTGGTAGGCGACGTGAACCCGGTCCCCCATCCGGCGCGCGGCGAGGACCTCGATCGAGGCCTTCGACAGCATCTCCGACGCCGACGGGTTCAACTCCATCATGTAGGCCATGAGCGACTCGAAGAGCCGCCCCGTGCTCCGTGCCTCGATCGAGTCGCGCGTCGAGACGCCGAAGATCCGGGTCATCGCCGCAGCGTAATGGGTGCTGTCGGAGGCAATGGTCGTCACCATCGGGTCGACGGCCGCGAGCACGGAGGGCCGATCGAGCATCTCCCCCGCCTTCGAGTAGTCCCGCGTCTGGAGCGCGGCCATGTAGTCGACCAGGGTCTTGCGGACCGCCGCCTCGTCCTTCTTCGAAAGCTCGGTGCCCTCGGTCGGCTGGAGCCTGATCGTGGGCTCGTCGGCGCGCGCCGACGGGGAAGCCGCGGGCAGCGCGAGCGCGGTGAGCAGGAGCAGCGTGCAACGAGCGCGCAACGAGACCTCCAGGTGGCCGGCGGGTCGGCGGGTCAGACGATGCGGAACGAATCGACGAGCGTGCAGCGGCGCTTGCGCGTGAACGTGCGCGCGGTGGTCATCCCCTCGCCGGTCGGGCTCGCGATCGTGAAGCTGGTCGGGCCCTCGCCGCCGAAGCCGAGCCCGTTGTAGTGCGGCCCGTTCTTGACGAAGATCGAGCAGTCCATCATGCGCGCCATTTTCGACAGGCGGTCGATGTTGCGCGAGTGGATGCTCGCGGTGTGGCGGAACCCGTGCTCGGCGAGCACGGCCCAGTCCATGCCCTCGTCCGCGCTCGCGACGCGCGCCACCGCGAGCACCGGCATGAGCAGCTCGGTCCACACGAACGGGTGGTCCGGCGGCGTCTCGGCCACGACCAGCCGCACTTCCGGGCCGACCGACACGCCGATCTCCTTGAGGATGAGCGCCGCGTCCTTGCCCACGAGCTTCTTGTTCGTCACCGAGTGTCGTCGCGGGCCCTTGTTCTCGCTCAGCACGACGCGCTCGAGTTGCTGGAGCTGGAACGGCTGGAGTACGTACGCGCCGCTCCGCGCCATCGCGGTGAGCAGGGCGTCGGCCACCTTGTCGACGACGAACACTTCCTTCTCGTCGGTGCAGATCACGTTGTTGTCGAAGGAGGCGCCGGCGACGATCGATCGTCCCGCACGCGCGATGTCGGCGGTCTCGTCGACCACCACCGGCGGATTGCCGGGGCCGCCCGCGATCACCTTCTTCTTCGAGGCCAGCGCCGCCTGCACCACGCCCGGGCCTCCGGTCACCACGAGGATGCGCGTCTTCGGGTGCGCCATCATGGCCTGCGCGGACTCGATCGTGGGCTCGGCCACGGTCGTGATCACGCAGTCCGGGCCGCCCGCCTCGACCATCGCCTCGTTGAACAGCGCGATCGTGAGCTGGCAGGTCTTCTTCGCCGAGGGGTGCGCGGCGAAGACTACTGCGTTCGCGCCCGCGACCATCGAGATGCCGTTGTTGATCACGGTCTCGCTCGGGTTCGTCGAGGGGCCCGCGGCGCCGATCACGCCGTACGGGGCCCACTCCATGAGCGTGAGGCCGTGATCGCCCGTCCACACGAACGGCTCGAGGTCCTCGAGGCCGGGCGTCTGGTTGATGACCAGCAGGTTCTTCTTGATCTTGTCGTCGACGCGGCCGAGGCCGGTCTCGCTCACGGCCAGCTCGGCGAGCAGCCGCACGTTCGCCCGCAGCTTCGCGCGCACGTGCTCGAGGCAGCGCGCCCGGAGCGCGAGTGGCGCGTTGACGAGCGCGACGTGGGCCTCGCCCGCGGCGTCGACCGCGGCGTCGAGCGTCGAGAAGATGCCGCGCGGCTGGTCGGGGCCAAGGTTCGCGCGCCGCTCGGGATCGGGCAACGGAGGATATGCGTCGCCGCCGGCGTACGCGCCGCCGCCCGCGGCCCCGGGGCCGACCGCCTTGCCGCGATACCCCTC
>JBDTYW010000232.1:0-4378 GCA_040005445.1 Candidatus Eiseniibacteriota bacterium | reverse complement strand
CGCCCGGCCCGGCCGGGCCGGTTAATTTCAATCTGGCGCGCGTGTCCGCGCGGACGGCGCTGCCCGAGCCCGTGCGCGTGCGCTTCGACGGCGCCCAGGCCGGGGCGTGGGACGCCGTGGGCCCCGGCCTCACCGTGGGCGAAGGCGCGAACGTGTTCGCCGACGTGTTCTTCCCCCGCCTCACGCTGCTCGAAGTCACGGACTTCCACGGCGCGCTGCTCGGCGGCGCGAGCGACCGCTCGAGCGGCCGGCCGATCGGCGGCGCCGCGACGCTCGCGGCGTACATCACGCGCGAGCGCGCGAAGAACCCGACGCGCACGCTGCTGCTCGACGGCGGCGACTGGATGCAGGGCACGCCGATCTCGAACCTCAATTTCGGCCGCCCGGTGATCCAGTTCATGAACCGCAACGGCGTGGACGCGGCGGCGATCGGCAATCACGAGTTCGACTGGAGCGTGGACACGCTGCGCGCGCGCATGGGCGAGGCGCGCTTCCAGCCGCTCGGCGCGAACTGGGTGAACCGCTCGGACGGCAAGCGCGCGGACGGCGTGGCGCCGTGGACGATCCTCGATCGCGACGGCATGCGCATCGGGGTGATCGGGCTCTTGACCGACGAGACCGCGTCCGTGACGCTGCCGAAGAACGTCGCGGCCTACCGCTTCCCGGCGGGCGGGCCGATCGCGCGCGCGTTGATCGATTCCTGCCGCGCCCAGGGCGCGGACCTCGTGGTCGTGGTCGGCCACCTGCCGGGCAGCACCGATTCGACGGGCACGGTCAAGGGCGAGCTCGCCGACGTCGCGCGCGCCGTGAGCGGCCCCGACGGGGCGATTGCGGTGCTCGGTGGCCACAGCCACAACCGGCTCAGCGGCGTGGTCGACGGCGTGCCGGTGATCATCTCGGGCGCGCTCGGGCAGACGCTGGGGCGCATCGACTTCGTGATCGATCGCTCGACGCACCGCCCGATTCCCGAGGAGACGCGGCGCCAGCTCCTGACCACGTTCGCCGACGACGTCAAGCCCGACCCGGCGATCGCGGCCTTTGTGGACTCGGTCAATCACGATCTCCTGCCGATCACCTCGCGCGTGCTCGGACGGCTCTCCGCCACGCTGACCCGCAATCGCCAGGGCGAGTCCCCGCTCGGCGACTGGGTGGCGGACGTGATGCGCGAAGCGGTCGGCGCGGACTTCGCGTTCCAGAACGCGGGGGGCCTGCGTGCGGACCTGGAGGCGGGCGAGGTGACGATGGGCGACGTCTACGAGGTCATGCCGTTCGACAACCAGGTCGCGACCGTGACGCTCACCGGCGCACAGGTGCTGGGCCTGGTCGAGCACGGCGTCTCCCCGACCAACTGCGTCCAGCTCTCCGGGCTGTCCATGGTGTACGACCCCGATCGCCCGCGCGGCGAGCGGGTGCTCGAGATCCGCCTGCCGGGCGGCAAGCGCCTCGACCCGGGCGCAAAGTACAAGGTCGCGACCAACGACTTCATGGCACAGGGCGGCGACGGATTCACCATGATCGCGCAGGGCGAGGACCTCGCGCTGCCGGGGGTGCTCGTGCGGGATGCGTTGGTCAAGGACGTGGAGCGCCGCACCAGGGCGGGGCAATCGCTGGTACCGGCGACGCCGGGCCGGATCGTGAGCCGGTCGGCGAAGCCCCAGCCCGCGGGCGTCGCGCACTGAGGCCGCGGGGCGGGGCGCCTGAGGCCTAAATGCCTTCGCCTGATTCGGCAACGCGGCCGGTGCGAGGCCGCTTGAAAGTCGTGGGACCCACCTTGTATCTCTTTGCTGTTACAGCGAGTAGACAGCAAACAGGCAAGGAGGTCCCACGATGGCTGCGGAGCTTCGTGTGGGCCGGCCAACGCTTCGTTGGCTTGCCCGAGTGGATCGCCAGACGCATGACGCGGACGTTCGCATCCGCTGCCGTGTGCTCTTGAAGGTCGCCCGGGGAGAGAGCCGCTCTGCGGCGGCTCATGCCCTGGGGTGCGCACCCTCGACGGCGTGCCGGATTGTAGCGCGCTTTCAGGTGCTCGGGGAAGGCGCCGTGTTCGATGGCCGCAGCGAGAACGGAACCCGCAAGGTCGACGCCGATGTCGAGGCCCAGATCCGTTCGATCCTCACGAAGACGCCGCAGGAGCACGGCTTTCCCCGCCCGACGTGGACGCTCGAGCTGCTCGCCCGGGTGATCGCCGAGGTCCTCGACGTGGAGCTGTCGGTGGGACATCTGTGGAAGGTCCTCAGTCGGCTTCGTGTGCGCTGGGGACGTCCGCGTCCGGTGGTGGCGTGTCCGTGGAAAGCCGCCCGGCGCAAGGCTCGGATCGCGTTCCTGCGCCGGCTTGCCGCGCAGTCCTGTTCGCGCGAGGTGCTCGTGTTCGTCGACGAAGTGGATCTCCATCTCAACCCCAAGATCGGCCCCGACTGGATGTTGCCCGGGACGCAGCGCCTGATCATGACGCCGGGGAAGAACGAGAAGCGCTACCTGGCCGGCGCGTACGATCACCGGGAGCAGCGCCTCGTCTACGTCGAAGGCGATCGCAAGGCGAGCTGGTTGTTCCTCAACCTGCTGCGCGCGCTGAACGAGGCCTACCCCGAGATGCGAACGATCCACGTGATCCTCGACAACTACATCATCCACAAGAGCAAGATCGTCCTGGCCTGGCTGGCGGCTCACGGGGCGAGGATCGAGCTGCACTTCCTGCCGCCGTACTGTCCCGAGGAGAACCGGATCGAGCGCCTGTGGCTCGACCTGCATGCCAACGTCACGCGCAACCATCGCTGCCGAACGATCGTCGAGCTGATGGCCGCGGTTCACGCGTACCTGGCGCGCCGGTTCGACCTAATCGCGGTCCATGCCCGTGCAGCTTGAGACAGGCTTTGCCGAATCAGGCGAAGGCATTTAGCCCTTCTGCGCCTCGATCCCCGCGGTCGAGGGATCGAGCCGGTCGAGCACGCCACCGAGCAGCCGGCAGGCGAACGCGACCTCGACCAGCATCCAGGCCGCCGCGATGCCGGCGCCGACGATCAGGCAGGCGGGACCGAGCCAGCGCGACAGGAGCCACGCGGCCACGCCGCCCGACGCCGCGGCGGGAAGCGCGACCACGCCGAGCGCGAACAGGGTCCCGAACAGTGTCAGGATGCGTGTCCCCGAGGCCTCGAACCCGCGCCCACGCTGGCTCCCCACCTGCACCCATGCCGGGAAGATCACGACCAGCGCGTTCTGGAGCGCGACCGCCACGAGCGTGAGCGAAGGGAGCACGAAGATCGCCGCCGCCCCCGAGGCGAACAGCCAGGGCGCGGACACCTCGCCCACCGAGCTCGCGGCCGACATCACGAGCGCAAACATCCCGACCAGGATCATCGCCCACTGCAAGGCGGCCAGCACCACCCACGAACCGATGATCTCGGCCCACACCACGGCGTGGCCGGCGATCGGCATGGTCTTGATCGCATCGATGCGGAACAGGTCCTCGCGCAGGTCGTTGCGCAGGAACACCGGGCCGAACACGGAGGTGAACGCGGCGACCTGGGCGGCGAGGAGTGCGGCGAGCAGCCACAGCCCCTCGCGCGCGTGCGCCATCTGGATCGTCCACGTGAGCATGGCGAACAGGAACGCCGCGAGCGCGAACAGTGCCCGCAACGGAGTCACGCGCGACAGGTTGACGAGGTTCTTCCAGATCAGGGCGACCTCGGGGCGGCCGGTCGGGGAGAGTTTCCACGGGAAGCCTCCCGCCCGCCTCGCCAGCCGGCCGCCGCGCTGCACGCTCTCGAGCCGCGCTGCGCGGCGGGCCGCGACCTTCTGGGAGAGCTCGAGCGAGGCCTCCTCGAACGAGGTGTCCGCGCGCAGCACCCACAGGTAGTGGAGCAGCAGGATGACCGCGCCGATCCCCCCGTAGCGCAGGAACTCGGCCGGCGTGTTCGCGAGCAGGAGGCGGGGCAGCGCGAGGAACGGCCACAGCATGATGCCGGCGAGGCCGGAGCTTCCGGCATGCGCGAGCGCCTGGCTGACCGCCCCGAACCCCTTGGACGAGGTCTCCCAATCCGGCCCGATCCATGACCCGGCAGCCCGCGCGAGCGCGAACCAGGCCTCCTGCGCGCTCGCCACCACGGCGAAGACCACGGTGAGCACGACCACGATCGAGACCAGGCGCCGCCTCACCGCGCTCCATCCGGCTTCGATCAGGTCCGTGCGCACGAACGCGGCGCCGATGCCGTGCTGGTGGCCGATCGCGAAGAACAGCCAGATCGCGAGCAGCCGCGCCCAGCCGCTCGGCTCGTTCAGGCGCGCGCCCGCGAAGAACGCCGAGATCAGGGCGCCGAACAGGATCGCGATCTGCGCCTGCAGCAGCTTGTACTGGACGAGCTGACGGCGCGTGATCGGCGCC
>JBDTYW010000231.1:0-4392 GCA_040005445.1 Candidatus Eiseniibacteriota bacterium | reverse complement strand
GCGATCCGCTGACGCTCGGGATCCTGCTCGGCGTGCCGACGATGATGCTCCTGCTCTACGGCTATGCGCTCAACTACGACGTCCGCAACGTGCGCACGATCGTCGTCGACCGCGACCGGAGCCCGGCGAGCCGCGCCCTCGTGCGTTCCATGACCGGGTCGGGGTACTTCCGGATCGTCGAGCAGACCGCCTCGGACGCGATCGTCGAGCCGGAGTTCGAGCGCGACCGCGCGCGGCTCGCGCTGGTGATCCCCGCCGGTACGGGCGCCGAGCTTGCCGCGGGCCGCGACGTCACGGTGCAGGCGATCCTCGACGGTGCCGACGCGAACACCGCGACCACGATCCTGAACTACGTCCAGGCGCTGGTCGCCGACTACAACGGCCGGATCGTGGCGCGCTTCGCCCTCAAGAACGGCCGCGAGATCCCCGGCATCGACGTCGCCGCGCGCGTGTGGTTCAACCCGGACCTGCGCTCGACCTTCTTCCTGCTGCCCGGCCTGATCGCGTTCATCATGATGCTCACCGCCGTCGTGTCGACGTCGCTCTCGGTCGTGCGCGAGAAGGAGCGGGGTACGCTCGAACAACTGCGCATCACGCCCATGTCCACGACCGAATTGCTCGTCGGCAAGACCGTCCCCTACCTCGTGGTCTCCCTCATCGCCATGACGATCGTACTGGTCGCGGCGCACTTCCTGTTCGGCCTGAGGATCGAGGGCAGCCTGCTCCAGGTGTACCTGGTGAGCCTCCTGTTCCTGGTCGGGGCGCTGTCGTTCGGCCTCCTGATCTCGACGATGGTCGAGCGGCAGCAGGACGCGTTCCAGATCGCGGGGCTCACCTCGATGCTGCCCACGGTGCTGCTATCTGGCTTCATCTTCCCGATCCGCTCCATGCCGATCGCGCTCCAGCTGCTGTCGCACCTCGTGCCCGCGCGCTACTTCATGCGCATCCTGCGCGGGATCATCCTCAAGGGCGCCCCGGCGACGGCGTTTCCGTGGGACCTGCTCGCGCTCGCGATCTATGCCACGGTCGTGCTCACGCTCGCGTCGGTGCGCCTGTCGAGCCGGAGGGCGTGATGTTCTGGAACCAGGTCCGGCATGTCTTCCTCAAGGAGGTCGCCCAGCTGAGGCGCAATCCCGACGCGCTGCGCATCCTGTTCATCGCCCCGTTCCTGCAGATGCTGGCGTTCGGCTACGCCGCGACCACGGACGTGAAGAACATCCCGTTCGTTCTCGTGGACCAGGACCGAAGCCCCGCGAGCCGCTCGCTGGTCGAACGCTTCACCGGCTCGAGCTATTTCCGCATCGCCGGCATCGAGGACTCGCCGACGGCGGTCGACGCCTGGCTTGTGCGCGGGAAGGCCGACCTCGCGCTCGTGATCCCGGCCGGCTACGGGCGCGAACTCGAAGCCGGGAGGCGGCCGCAGGTGCAGGTGATCGCAGATGGTTCCGACTCGAACTCGTCGATGCGCGGCCTCGTCTACGCGTCGCAGATCGTGGCCGAGGAGTCGGCCGCGCGCGCGGCGCGCCTCGTGCCCGAGCGCGCGCCGCGGCCGGGGCGGGTGCGCGTGGAGCCGCGCGTCTGGTACAACGCCGACCTGCGCTCGCGCTGGTACATGGTCCCGGCCGTGATGGCCATGGTGCTCATGATCGTGCTGATCACGCTCGGCTCGATGTCAATCGTCCGCGAGCGCGAGGCCGGCACCATGGAGCAGCTCATCGTCACCCCGCTCGATGCGCGCGCACTGATGATCGGCAAGCTCGCCCCCTATGCCGGCGTCGGCCTGATCGAGGTGCTGGTCACGACCGCGCTGGCGGTGGGCTGGTTTCGTGTGCCGCTCCGGGGCTCGTTCCTCGAGCTGGTGGCGATGGCGTTCATCTTCGTGTTGGTCGTGCTCGCGCTCGGCCTGCTCGTGTCCACGATTGCGCGCACCCAGCAGCAGGCGATGATGACCTCGATGTTCTTCATCACGACGCCAATGATCTACCTGTCGGGCTTCCTGTTCCCGATCGAGAACATGCCGAAGCCGATCCAGGCCGTGACCTGGCTCTTGCCGCTGCGCTATTTCGCAGAAATCGTGCGGGGGGTCTTCCTCAAGGGGGCGACGCTCCGCACGCTGTGGCCGCACGCGCTGGCGCTCGCGGGGTTCGCCGTCGGGCTGACGCTGCTCGCCGCCCGCCGCTTCCGCAAGACCCTCGACTAGCGTCGGCCGATCAGGCGGCGGAGCGCGCCGAGAACCGCGGCGCGCTGCTCGCGGTCCTTCCACACGTGGATCACGCCCGGCAGGACCGAGACTACGATAATCCCGAGGACGATCGGCAGCAGGTAGCGATCGACGTTCGGGATGCTGTGCCCCAGCCAGTAGCCGGCCCACGTCAGGCCGAGCGCCCAGAGCGCCCCGCCGATCAGGTTCGCGGCCGTGAACGCCCGATAATCCATGAGTCCGACCCCGGCGACGACGGGCGCGAACACGCGCACGCCGGGGATGAAGCGCGCGAGCACAAGCGCCGCGGCGCCGTGGCGCTCGTAGAACGCGTGCGCCTTGACGAGGTGTTCGCGCTTGAAGAATCGGGAGTTCGGCCGCTCGAACAACCCGCGTCCGACCCGGGCGCCGAACGCATAGGCCACCACGTTGCCGAGCACGGAGGCCGTGAAGCAGCCGATCGAGAGAGCGGTGATCTCGAACACGCCCTGGGAGGCGAGGAACCCCGCGGTGAATAGCAGGCTGTCTCCGGGCAGGAAGAACCCGATCAGCAGACCGGTCTCGGCGAACACGACAGCGAACACGCCGAACAGCCCGATCGTCTTGATGGCCTGCTGCAGGTCGAGCATGCGAAAGGGCTCCCCCGGGGGTGGGCGCGGATCGAAGGCCGCACCCTATCACACCCCGGAGGCCGCGCGCAGCGCACGTCCCGGCGCACGCATACGCACACCCGCGCGACGCGCGGTGGCGCTCATCGAATCAGCACGAACCTGCCCTGGCTGGTGCCGAGCCCCGACTGCACGCTGAACATGTAGATGCCGCTGGCGACGTCCTGACCGTTGCGCGAAATCAGGTTCCAGGTGGCCTGCCCGTCTTCCGGCGTTTCCTGTTGCGGCCTGCCGTTGACCTGGAGGTCCGTATGCCGCAGCGTCTGCACGAGGTCGCCGCTGATCGTGAAGATGCGCAGCGTCCACGCACCGTTCGGCATGTTGAAGAAATCGACGTGGGTGCCGGTCGGGTCCGAGGCGCTCGGCGACAGGTCCCACTGCGCGCGCCCGCGGTACGGATTCGGCACGACGTAGACCTGCCCGGCCCGGAGCCCCTGCGACGCCTGCGGCACGACGCCGTCGCCCTCGACCGCAGCGCGCCGCCCCTCCTGTTCCGCGAGGGTGCCACGGCCGCCATTGACGTCACGCTGGCCGGTCGAGTCCTTCCCGGCGATCGAGTAGAAGTAGACGAAGCCGTTGAGCACGTTGCGGTCCACGAACCGGTAGCGACCGACCGGGTAGTGCGGCACCTTGATCCCGCGCGCGACGTGCGGGGCGCCGCGCTCGTCGAGGTAGGGCCGGTCGCCGATCGTGAACACGGTGTCGCCCCCCGCGCCGGTGAGCGGTGGCAGGTCGACGGGCAGGAGCCGCTGGTGGTTCTGTGCGTTGAGCAGGATGGGCCACGTCCGCGAGATCGCGTCGAAGCGCCCGTCCTGGTCGGTGTCGAGCGAGTCGATCAGCGGCCGGTTCTCGTCGAACAGCTCGAACTCGGCGAGCAGGGCCCAGAGCTCGTCGCCAGGTCCGCTCGTGCCCACCGGGCGCGTGAAGTTCGAAGCCTTCCACAGGCGATACGCCTTGAAATCGAGCAAGCCGCTCGAGGGATCAGGCGTGTACTCGCTCCGGTTGTCCCATTCGAGCGTGACCTGCTGGTCGCCCGGGGTGAAGCGCGTGTGCGGGTTCGGGGGCGGCGCCGCCGCAAGCCAGCTCCGGCGGCCGAGGCCAACCGAGCCGGTGCAGTAGTTGCAGTCGAGGTCGAACCAGGTGTAGCCGTTGTCGTTCACGACGCGGGTCGATCCCTCCGGGTCGCGGCAGTCCGCCAGCTCGTAGCTCGTGCCCGGGGCCGCGATCAGGCCGCTCTCTCGGCCGATGGCGTCGGGCGTCGCTTCGTCGGGGCGTGCCGCGACGGGACCGCCGCGGAAGGTCTTCTGGGTCTCGATGGCGTTGCGCACGATCGCGGCGTAGCGCTGCGGGTTGCCGCGGGACGGGTCCGCGGGGTCGTCGATCGACTGCGTGTAGTCGCAGCGCTGGACCGCGAGCGCGACCTCGATGTCGATCTTCTCCCCCGGGCGCCAGTCGAGAAATGGACCGACCGAGCAGATCGACCGGAAGTCCGCCTTGGTCGAGGCGTCCGAGCGCTCCTCGTTG
>JBDTYW010000230.1:0-4404 GCA_040005445.1 Candidatus Eiseniibacteriota bacterium | reverse complement strand
GCTGCTTCTCCCAGTCGACCTTGCGATCGTTCTGCAGGCTCTTCGCCAGGTCCTCCACCTGCTTCTGGAGTTCCTTCTGGTCGCGCGCCGTCTGCTCGAGCGCGGCCATGGTCGTATCGCGCTGTTGCTCGAGCGACCGGTAGAGCTCCGAGAGCAGCGGGAAGCGCAGCGTGAAAGTGCGGCTCACCGTCACGTTCGGCCCGCTCACCGCGTCGTTGTCCGCAAGCTCGAGGTGGAACGTCGCGCTCTGCCCGGGCAGCAGCGCGAGCGGCGCCGCGTCCCAGTCCACGCCCGCGCTCGCGTCGCGCGGTTCGTCGGCCCAGCGCGCGAGCGGCACGCGCAGCACGGGCCCCTTCTCCGCCTGCGCGACCAGCGTCAACCGCGTCAGGCCGTAGTCGTCTGTCGCGGCCGCCCAGATCGGGATACGTTGTCCGTTCGGCAGGTCGAGGTCGCCCTCGGGCTGGATCACCGTGAGCAGCGGCGGCTGGTCGGCCACGGGCTGAATGCGGTAGGTCTCGCGCAGCGTCCGCTCGCCCACAACGGCTTCGACGATGTATTCGCCCGCGGTGGAGACCGTGAACTCACCCTTGAAGCGGCGCGCCGACAGCCCGTTCATCGCCTCGGAGGCGTGCCCGGGCAGCGTCCAGCGCACGCCGTCGACATTGCGATCGAGGTTGACGATCACGGCCACGCGCGTTCCCGTGAGCACGTTTACGTCGCCGCGCGTCGCCGACTGGGTCTCCGCCGGCAGCCGGGTGTAGGCGGGGAATGCGTACGTCAGGTCGAAGGAGACGAACCCGGCCTGGCCCGAGAGCACGACCGCGTAGAGCGGGCTCCGGACCCCGGCGACCTCGGCCCAGTACGTGCCCGCCTCGGCCACGCCGCGCACGGAGCCGACCCAGTGATCGCCCGACGCATCCATGGCCACGCGCTCGTTGCGCCCGCCGTGCGCGAACACGAGCGTGGGCCGCCGGCTCGTGCCCTCGACCGTGGCGCGCGCCTCGAGCGTCGCGCCGGGCGGGATCGTCACGTCGCCGGGCTCGACGGTGAGCCGGATCAACGTCGCAGCGGCGGCGCGCGGATGGAGCAGGCGGTCGAACGAGGCGCCGAGCGGGCCGGGGAACAGCCCCAGTCCGAGCGCCCACAGCACGGCGCCCCCGGCGAGTGCGAGCATCGGCCGGCGCGGCAGCGCGCGCGGCGCGAGCTCGGCGAACGCGAGCCCGTCGGCGCGCCGGCGCGCCTCGCCCACGAGCGCGGTGACGAGCGCACCGGCTGGGGGCGCCGGCCCCGGCGAAGCCGCGACCGGGGCGAGCTCGAGCGCATTGACCAGCAGCGAGCGCGCCTCGGGAAACCGCTCCTCGGCGAGCAGGGCGTACTGCTTGAGCTCGGGAGCGGCGACCAGCGGCCGCCCGAGGCACAGGCCGAGTGCGGTCACCGCGCCACCGAGCGCGAGCGCGGCGAGCACGTACGGCAGCTCGGCGACGCGCGCGAACAGCGCGCCGAGCGCGACCAGGGCGAACAGCCCGAGCGCGACCGTCGCCGCAAAGCGCAACGCACCCGCGCACGCGACGTGCGCGAGGAGAAGGCGGCGGCCGGCGGCCAGCCGGGCTTCGAGCGCGGATCGGTCGGTCATGGCGTCAGGGCGAAGAGCGCGAGGTTGATGCCCATGCGCAGGGCCTCTTCGCGCTTTTGGGGAGTGTCGGGATGGACGCCGGCGTCTTCGAGCCCGTCGCCGATATCCGTGTCGTACGAGTAGAAGACGACCATGCGGCCGTCGTGGTAGGCGCCGAACGCACGGGCGGGGCCGCCGTCATGCTCGTGGATCTTCGGCAGGCCGCGCGGGAACTCGTACATCTGGTGGAAGACCGGGTGCGCGAACGGGAGTTCGACCAGGTCGGCGTCGGGAAGCACGCGCTTGAGCTCGCGGCGGAACGAGGTATCGATCCCGTAGTCGTCGTCGCACCACAAGAACCCGCCGCCCTCGAGGTAGCGCCTCAGGCGCTCGACCTCGGCCGGCGTGAATTTCACGTTGCCGTGCCCGGCCATGAAGATCATCGGGTAGTTGAACAGGGCCTCGTCCGTGGGCAAGACCACGGGGGCGTCGTCGACTCCGGTCGGTACCCCCGCGCGCTCGCGCAGGCCGGCCAGCAGGTTGCGCAACGTGCCCTGGTCGCCGTACCAGTCGCCGCCGCCACCGTACTTGAGGCGGGCGATCGTGAACGCCGCGCGCTGCGCCCCCGCCGCGGCAGGCGCTCCGGGCGAAGCCGGTGTGCGGACCGGCGCCGCCAGCAGCACCACGGTCGCGAGCGCGATCGCCGCGATCCCGGGCCGTTTCCCCCCGCCCGTGAGTCCCAATCTGCTGGTGTGCGCGTGGCGCATGGTTGCCTCCCGAATGCTGCGTCCTGGTGCGGCTGCGCGTGCTCCTGAGTCTACCCCTGTCGGGGGATGGGTTCCTCAGGCGAAACCACACGGGACATCGAGTTTGCCGTGGCCTGACGCGGGTGCCCTGGAAATCGGGGGCGCGCCCCAACGAAACCGGCCCGGCTCGAGAGTCTCGGGCCGGGCCGGAGGGTGCAAAACCAGCGGCTCTACCGGACGAGCAGCGCCCTCGGCACCGCGGTCCGGGCGAAGATCCGATGGCCGCCGTCGATCGCCTGCACGTCCCAGCGGTAGAACAGGCCGGAGCGCATCGGCATGACCTCCAGCCGGAGCCCGGGGTCGATCTCGACCCGGTGGCTGGTGGCCGTGGTGTGCACGAGGTAGACCACGCCGTTGCGGCCGATGATGCGCACGAGATATCCGGACGCGCCCGTCACCGGCGCCCAGCTCAGCGTCGGCAGCGAGTCGACCGCCGCCGAGTCCGCCGGCGCGAGCAGTGTCATGTCGAGGCGTCGGGCAAGATCGATCGCGGGCACGGGGCCCGGCGTGATCGCGTGGTTCGTGAGCGGCGCCGCCGCACTCTCGATCCCGTGGCGCGCGCCGCGAGCGATGTAGTCGTTCGGCCCGGAGAGGTCGGGGGCATTCGCGCGGATCTGGTAGAGGCTATAGCCCGTCGAGTAGGTCTTCGTCGGCGAGGACACGTAATCCGCCGCCGGGCGGAACCCCGTGTTCGCGGGATCCACGTACAGGCGAAAACCGTCGGTCGGGGACGCGTCGAAGATCAGCCCTTCGGCGACGATCGTCGTCGAGTCGGCCGCGCTCAGGGGCTGGACGTCGATCAGGAGCAACGACGAGTTCGGCTGGCCCTCGGGCACGTACCCGATGGGGCTGCCGCCGTTGTTGCCGCAGCCGAAGGCAGCGAGCGCGAGCAGCAGCGCCCCGCCGATGGAAAGCTTTCGCATCATGCCGTTTCCTTTCGGCGTCATGGTCAGGCCGCCTTCGCCCGCGGGACGCCCTTCTTCCGGTCGAGCCAGTTCCAGATGTCGAGCGCGAGGCCCGACGCCACGTAGATCGACGAGTAGGTACCGAACACGACGCCTGCGAGCATGCAGAGCGCGAAGTCGTTGATGACCTCGCCGCCGAACAGGTAGAGCGCGAGCGTGGCCAGGAAGACCGTGAGCGCGGTGATGATCGTGCGCGAGAGCGTCTCGTTCATCGCCGTGTCCATCATTTCCTCGTGCGACAGCTTGTGCAGCTGTTTCGATCGCTCTCGAATACGATCGAACACGACGATCGTGTCGTTGATCGAGTAGCCGGCGAGCGTGAGCAGCGCCGCGATCACGGTCAGCGAGACCTCGCGGTGGAGGAACAGGATCACGCCGAACGCCGCGAACACGTCGTGGAACAATGCAAGCACCGCGCCGAGCGCGAACTTGAACTCGTAGCGGATGCCGACGTAGAGCAGCATCGCGCCGAGCGAGAACAGCACCGCCCAGATCGCCTTGCTGCGCAGCTCCGACCCGATCTTCGGCCCCACCGCCTCGACGCGCCGCAGCGTCGGATTCGAGGCCGGGTTCACCTGGAGCAGCGCGGCCTGCACCCTGAGGAACGCGTCCTGCTTCGAGCCCGAGGTGTCGGCGCCCTGCGCCAGCGGCAGCCGGATCAGGAACTCGTTCCCCGCGCCGGAGGCCTGGATCTCCCCGCCGCGATAGCCGGCCAGGTCGATCGCGCGCCGGACGTCGTCGGCATGCACGTTGCCGGAGGTCTGCACCTGGAGCAGCGTGCCCCCCGTGAAGTCCACCGAGTAGCGCGGGCCGCCGTGCGCCACCAGCCAGGCGATCGTGGCCAGCATCACCGTGCCCGAGAACATGTAGAAGTACCGGCGGTACTTCATGAACGGGATCTTCGTGTCGTGCAGGATCTGGATCATGCCTCGGTCCTCCCGGCGCTCAGATGGACAGCCGGGTCAGCGTCCGGCGATGGGTGATGACGTCATAGACGAGCCGCGTGAAGAACACCGCGGTG
>JBDTYW010000229.1:0-4416 GCA_040005445.1 Candidatus Eiseniibacteriota bacterium | reverse complement strand
CAGACCAGCCGGCCGGTGCGCGATCCGCTGAGCGAGCCCGTGAGGCGCACGAAGTAGAGGCCAGCCGGCGCCTGCGAGCCGTCCGCGAGCCGGCCGTCCCAGTCGGCGGCGTAGGCGCCCGCCGCGCGCGGCCCCTCGGCGAGCTCGCGCGCGAGCCGGCCGCGCACGTCGTAGAGCGCGAGCCGCACGTCCTGGGGGGCGGGCAGGCGGTAGCTCAGCGAGGCGCGCGTCACGCCCGGGTTCGGCACGGGGCGGCCGAGCGCGAACGCCTCGCCCGGAAGCGCAGGGACCGCGACCGGCACGCCGCCCGAGCCGGTGACGGTGACGTCGTCGATCGTCCAGCCGTAGAGCTCGACGAACGAGTCGGAGACGAAGCGCCAGCGCGCGCGCGCCATCTGTCCCGCATAGGCCGAGAGGTCGAACGTCGCCTGCACGAACCCGCCGCTCGAGCCCGAGTAGACGGGTGTGCCTTCCGGGAGCGGGTCGCCCGCGCCGGCCAGGAGCACGCGCGGGTAGCCTCCCGACGGGGTGATGCGCGACCACGTGCCCCCGTTGTCGAGGGAGAGGTCGACCACGCCGCCGTCGAACGCGTCCGTCGGCGTGTTGTCGGTCTCGGCGGAGTAGGAGTGCCAGAAGCGCAGCTGCGCAGCGGGCGTCACCAGGAACGGCGCGGAGACGAGCCCGGCGTCGAGGTTCGAGGGATAGGTGCCCGGCCCGACTGAGCCGCATTTCCAGGCGTCCGATCCTCCCGGCGTGTGCCCGGCGCCGGGCTCGATGTGCCAGGCGTCACCGTGGCCCACGGTCAGCGCCGCATGCGTGTATCCGCCGTCGCCCTGCTCGAACGACTCCGCGTAGTTGTTGCCTACGAGCAGCGCGTAGGGCGCGCTCGTCGTCGGGGCCTGTGCGCGATTGCGGGCGGCGGCGCGATCGACGGCGCTGAAGCGGTACGTGATCACGTCGCCGTAGGCGGCGCCCACGCCGATCGGGAACGCATACGCGCCATCGCCGGTCGCCGCGACGGCGGTGGTCAGCGGCGGGCCGCCGGTCTTCTGCCAGGTCACCGCCACCGAGTCGAGGCCGAGGTTGTCCGAGGCGTGGACCCGGACGGCGATCGGCAACTGCGCAACCGACGGGTCGGGCGGGGGTAGGTGCGAGAGCACGGGCGGCGTGACGTCCGAACCGACGAAGTAGTGGAACGCCGCGGCCGGCGCGCCCACCGGCAGCGCGCCCACGATGCCCGCCGAGTCCGACGCGGCGGTCAGGTAGTAGTCCACGCCCGTGCCGTTCGGCTGGGCCGGAATCGCGGCGGCGTAAGTCATGCCGCCGAGGGGCGCCATCGTCACCGCCGTGTAGGCGCCGGGGTTGATCCGGTAGTGCAGCCTGGTAGAGGTACCGTCAAAGCCGATCAGCCGGCTCTTCTGGGCGATCGACATGTCGGCCTGGACCGCGCGCGGGGACACGGTGTCCTCGGTGTCCTTGAGCGGAACGTGCGCGATCGCGACCGAACCCGCGACCGAGTTGAGGTGCGAATCCATGCTCGCCAGTCCGTGCACCGCCGCCGCGAAGTGCGGTGTGAACATCGAGCGATAGAGGTCGATCTTCGCCAGGTCGGCGGAAGTCGGCGCCGCGCCGTTGCGCACGAGCAGGATGAACGCGATGCGGAACGTCTTGGGCGAGGTCAGCGGCCCCGGCGCGCGCAGCCCGTTGACCGCGGTGATCTGGCTGATGTCGACCGCGCGCCGGGTGCCGGTCGCGGTGACGCCGGTCTCGGGCGCGGACTTGCGGGTGTATGGGCTTGGCGGCACGAAGTTGGACGGATTCTCGACGTACCACAACGTGTCCACCTCGCTCGAATCGCGCAGGCCGAACAGGTACTCGTCGAGGAAGCACCAGCGCGTCGTAGCCTGGGTGGTCGTGAACGTCCCGTCCCCGTTGTCGCGCCACTGGTTCCCCTCGAGCTCCGACGCGAGGGAGTTGAAGAAGAAGCCCCAATGCTGGTCGTCGCGCCCGAGCATCGCGTACGACGCGGTGTCGCCATCGAGGAACGTCGTGTAGGCCGCGAAGCGGTGCCCGGTCTCGTGCTCGATCACGTCGAGCCCGGAGTTCGAGGCTACGGCCGCGGAGTTCGGGTCCTCGGGATAGACCGACAGGCGATTGAAGTTCTGGAACGAGACCAGCGTCCCGGCCGAGCCGAACGAGGGCGTGTAATCGAACGTGTCGAGGCCGATCCCGTCGACGTCGTTGCGCACGTTCAGCTCGTAGGCGAAGCCGCCGCCGAGTGACAGGTTCGTGATGCTCGACGCCGCGAACACGCAGATCTCGTCGTACTCGTCGTTGTGGATCGAGAGGAACTTGCGCGTCAGGGCGGGCGGGTCGATGCGCACGTTCGCGCCGACGGGGACGAGGATCGTGCCGTCGTCCTCGATCACCGCGATATTGCCGCGGTCGTACGACTGGGTGGTCGGCAGCACCGTCGTCGCCAGCGCGGCGTTCTCCTGGTGGAGCCGGATCTCCTCGAGCACGCGCTCGGGGTACGAGTGATCGAGCGCCAGGTCCACCGGCAAGGGGGCCGTGCTCTCGGGCCCGGGCCTCATCTCCCACGAGCGCTCGGGCAGCGTGGGGCGGGGCCGCACGACGCGTTCGCCGGTGCGCGGATCGCGCCCGGCCCGCAGCGACTCCGGCGCCGGGCGCGCGTCGGGGCCGAGCGCGAGCGCCAGGACGAGGGCGAGCGCGATGGTGAGGGCCAGGGCGAGGCGGGGTGCAGGGCGGCGCATGGGTGACCTCGCGGGAATCGGGGGAGGAGCCTTGCGCCCAAGGATACCCGATCGCCGGCGCGCTAGGGAGACCACACGATGCGCCGCGTCGCCGCCCGTGCCCCGGAACCGACGCGCACGAAATACACTCCTGGGCGGGCCATGGCGCCGTCGTCGCGCTCGCCCCGCCAGGTCGCGGGCACGCCCTCCGGCGGCAGCGGGATCGTGCGCACGATCCGCCCGGCGAGGTCCCGGATCTCGAGGATCTCGCCCGGCGCGCAGCCGTCGGCAATCAGGTCGACCGTCCCGCGGGCGGGGTTCGGGCGCGCCTCCAGCCGCCGTCGCGCGAGCGCCGGCCCGGTCGGCGTTCGCGGGAAGCGCAGGAGCGTGAATTCGCCGGGGCCGAGCGCAAGCGCGAGCCCGGCGGCGGCCGCGGAGCCGCAGGCCTCGATCCTGTGCCAGCGTCCGGTAGCCGGCTCGAGCTGTTCGGTGCGCCGCCCGGGTGTGAGCTGGAGCGTGACCACCTGCGCGCCCGTCGAGTCGCTGTTCGCCACGAACCGCAGATCGCGGCCGAGTGAGTCGGCGAACGCGGCGACACAGGCGCGGCCCGTGATGCCCTGTATGACGTCGTCGGGCGCGAACGCGTCGCCGCGCGACGGCCGGGAGCCCGCGTACTGCGTCCGCTGCCAGGCCGCGCCTGCCAGCTCGACCCCGACGCCCCGGGCATCGCGGTTGACCCGGCGCGCGATCTCCCACAGGGGCGAGCGACGGCCCGCGCTGTCGACCAGCCCCGGTTGCCAGTCGTAGACCGTGTCGGCATCGGGCGTCCAGTAGGTGAACCAGCCTATGCCCCGCGCCCCGTACGACAGCCAGGTCCCGATCTGCCAGCGCAGCTCGCCCTCGCCCGGCGCGCGAAACGGGCGGTGCGGGGTCGCCAGGACGATGCCCCAGAACGGCAGCCCCGACTCGCGCGCGACTTCGGCGATGCCGCGCACGTTCTCGACCTGGAGCCCGAGGTCGCGGCCTGAGAGCAAGTCGTAGTGGTCGTTGCACAGGATCGAGGGGTGAACCAGCGCGACATACTGGCGGAGGAACCCGACGAAGTCTTCATACGAAGAGAACGAACCGCGGCCGACCAGGTTGTTCCATCCGGGATGATCGGGATCGCGCTCGGCGAGCCGGGCGAAGAAGCCGGCCATCAGCGGCCAGCGCGCAGGCGCGGGTTCGTCGCCCAGGTAGTAGGCGAGGAACGCGGGCTGATCGGCGAAGCGCGCCACGATCGAATCGAGCACGCCGAATGTCGCCGGGTCCTCGGGATTGACCTGGCGGAGCCTCCGGTCCCACGCGATGCAGGTCAGGCCGCGGGCCTCTGCGAGATCGAGTCGAGCCTGGGTGTCGGCCACGAGGCCCGAGTCGCGCCACGCCGGGAGCATGACGTTCAGACCGGCATCGGCGTAGTCGTCGACATGGAGCGAGTCGGTGCACTCGGGCGGCGGGGCGAGCCATCCGAACGTCGTGAAGCGCGGCAGGTTCTTGACGGCGGATGCGGCGGGGAGCGGGAAGCCAACGAGCCCAAGCGCGAGGCACCAGAGGAGAGGGGCGAGCATGGCCCCGAGCATACTCCCGAAATGAAGAGGGGCGGCGTCCCGAAGGACGCCGCCCC
>JBDTYW010000228.1:0-4419 GCA_040005445.1 Candidatus Eiseniibacteriota bacterium | reverse complement strand
CGCAGGCGCGGCAGGCTGTACTCGAGCTGCGCGACCTCGACCTGCAGGCGCGACTCGCGCGTGCGCGCGTGCTTCGCGAAGATCGAGAGGATGACCTCGCTGCGGTCGACCACCTTCTTGTCGAGCGCCTTCTCGAGGTTGCGCACCTGGGCCGGCGTCAGGTCGTCGTCGCACGCGATCGTGTCGGCGTTCGTGCCGGCGATCAGGCCCTTGATCTCGTCGACCTTGCCCTTGGAGAACAGCGTCGCCGGCGTCGCGGCGCCGCGCTTCTGGACCAGTTCGCCGACGACGATCGCGCCGGCGGTGTCGACCAGGCGCCCAAGCTCGTCGAGCGACGCCCGCACTTCGCGCGGCGGGCGGCGGCCGGCGTAACCAACGAGCAGGGTGCGTTCGGGCCGTTGGCCCTCGCGGGGATCGAAAATGGGGCTGCCTCCGGGATTCGGGTTCGAGGGTCGAGACCACATCAAGATAACACCCTCGCCCCGATCGTGGGTGGCTACGGCAAGTTACGCCGGGGCAAAGACTTTGCGACTTCCCACCCTTGACCCGTGCCGCCTTCGGGGCTAGCTTTTGCGGCGAGTACGCACCGATTCGCGCGGACCGGCGTCTAAGCTGGCGAGTGCAGTCCGAGTCCGCCGCCCCTGACCCCTGGAGGAACCCGATGGGAAACACCATGGCAGCCACCGATCAGAACTTCGAAGCCGAAGTCCTCGGCTCGAGCATCCCGGTCCTCGTCGACTTCTGGGCGACGTGGTGCGGACCCTGCCGTCAGCTCGCCCCGATCGTGGACGAACTCGCGGGAGAGTACGCCGGCAAGATCAAGGTCGCGAAGGTCGACGTGGATTCGAACCCGGGCATCTCGACGCGCTACGGCATCCGCGGCATCCCGAGCCTGTTCCTGTTCAAGGGTGGCGAGGTCGTCGAGCAGATTATCGGCCTGGTGCCGAAGCAGCAGATCGTCAAGAAAATCGAGGGGCACCTGGTCGCGTAGGACCCCCCGGATTTTTCGACTGGGAGCGGGACGGGTTGCGTGGCGACCCGTCCCGTTTTCCGTTGCCAGTGAGAGCCCGGGTGACGGGATTTCCGTTCCGGCGTACCATGCGGCCGATTGCCGTCTTCGTGCCGCATTGCCCACACCGGAGGAACCCCGCATGGCCCGCTCCCTCGTTCCCGAGCCCGTCGACCAGTACCTCTCGCGCACCATGATCAAGGAGACGCCGGTCCAGAAGAAGCTGCGCGCCGAGACTTCGACCATGGCCGAGGCCGGCATGCAGATCGGCGCCGACCAGGGCGCGCTCTTCGCGATCCTCGTGCGCGCGATCGGCGCGAAGCAGGCGATCGAGATCGGCACGTTCACGGGGTACAGCGCGCTCGCCGTCGCGGCGGCGCTGCCGGAGGGCGGCAGGCTCGTGGCATGCGACGTGAGCGAGGAGTGGACGTCGATCGGCAAGAAGCACTGGGAGGCCGCGGGTGTCGCCCACAAGATCGACCTGCGCATCGCACCGGCGACGGAGACCATCGCGCAGCTGCTCGCGGACGGTGGCGCGGGCACGTTCGACTTCGCGTTCATCGACGCCGACAAACCCGGCTATGACGCCTACTACGAGGGCTGCCTCCAGCTCATCCGCCAGAACGGCCTGATCGCCATCGACAACGTGCTGTGGAGCGGCAAGGTCGCCGACGAGTCGGTCACCGACGAGTCGACGGCCGCGTTGCGCAAGCTCAACGCGAAGGTCGCCGACGACGCGCGCGTCGAGGCGTGCCTGCTGACCGTGGGCGACGGCGTGATGCTGGTGCGTGTGAAGTAGCCGGAGCGCTTACGACCGCATCGGATGTGGCCACGGCTTCCACCGCCGCGCCGAGCGCGAAGTTCACCTGCGGCACGAGCCGGGGCGCGAACGCGGCCAGCGCGACCGCCACGCCGATAGTGAGTCACAGCACGCGCAACGATCCGCGGTCGGCGCCAGTGGACGCGCTGGCGTCGGAGCGACGGGAGAAACGCAGGCAGAGTTCGACCACGAGGAAGACCAGTCCCAGCCACGCTGTGAGCACCTCAAGCCCCCCAGTACAGCGCGAGCCGGCGCCCGACGTAGAGCCCGACCGCGGTGCCGACGATGCTACCCATGAACGCCGCGAAGATGCCGAGCCGCGATAGCGCCCACCAACCCAAAGCGCTGCCCACGGTGGCGCCAGTCCAGGTCATCAGTTTCAGCATGCCGCTACCCCCCGAGGCTGTGGCTCCAGGCCCACTCGATCGTCACCCGATCGCGCGCCGCCTCCGTGCACAGGTAGCGCGGCTCGGGGCGCACGCCAACCCTCCCGAGGTCGAGCCGGTGGCCTCGGCGAGGCGCAGCCCGTTGACCCGCACGCGCGCCCAGTGGGGCGCCCCGTGGATCCCGTCCCACTCGAGCGCGAACTGAGCGCAGGATGCGCACCAACTCCGGGTCGATCATCGCCGCGCCAGTGTGAGGCCGATGCCGCCCAGAATCAACGCGGCCGCGAGCACGAGCCGCGGCGACAGGTGTTCGCCCAGCAGCAGCACGCCTCCGAGCGCGGCGAGTGCGGGCACCGCGAGTTGCACCGCCGAGGCGCGCACCGCCGTGAGCCGGGGCAGCGCCTGGTACCACAGTGCGTAGCCGAGGCCCGAAGCCAGCGCGCCCGAGGCAACCGCGAAGCCGAACCCGGGCCAGCTCAGGAGCCGCGGCGGGCCGGGCAACAGCGTCGCAAGCGCGACGACCGGCAGCGCCCCGACGAAGTTCGAGGCGGTCTCGACCACGGCGTCGGTCGCGCCGCGGCCGTGGAGCGAGTACACGCCCCACGCCACGCCCGCGAGCGCCATGAGCGCGGCCGACACCGCGGGCGGCGCCGACAGGCCCGGCGCGACCAGCCAGGCCAGGCCGACGAGTGCAAGTGCAATGCCGAGCCATTCCCGCGCGTGCGGCCGCTCGCCCTTACGCCATGCCGCGATCAGCATCGTGAGCTGGACGCTGCCGAACAGGATGAGCGCACCGGTTCCCGCGGTCAGGCCCACGTAGGCGAGCGCGAATGCGATCGCGTACACCGCGAGCGGCAGCGCGCTGCCGAAATTCGCGCGCTTGGGATCGAGCCGGCGGATGCGCCCGCGCGCGAGCGCGAGCAGCATCGCGGCGCCCGCGAGGATGCGCACGAACGTGAACGAAGCCGGGTCGATCGTATGCCCGCCGATCGCGGCCCGGCAGAGCAGCGAGTTGCCCGCGAACGCGAGCAGCGCGCAGGCCGTGAGCAGCAGCGTGCGCGCGTTCACGGGAACCGGGTCCCGCCCACGAACTCCTCCCACGCGCGCGGGTCGACGTGTTGGTACTCGCGCCAGTGCGTGATCACGCCGCCCACGACCCGCACCAGCACCGTACCGTGGTAGCGACGCGTGCCCTCGTAGGTGTATTCGGCCGCGCCGACCTGCCGCGCGGTGTCGAACACGGACGTGTGCCAGGTCGCGCGCTGGGGCAGGTCGTCGTCATGCTCGAAGAACGCGAGCAGTGCCGGCTGCCCGTCGAGCGCGTAGCGGGTCGGGTCGGCGTACCGGACGTCATCGGCGAATTCGCACGCGGTCGCCGCGTAGTCGCGCCGGGTCCAGCCGTCGGCCAGGCGCGCAAGCAGTGCGTCGAACTCGGGCGCGGTCAGCAATGGGCCGCCGCGCAGGCGCGGTGGCGGGTCGGTCGCGAGGCGCGCATAGACCGCGTGGTCGCGGAATGCGCCTTCGATCCGGTGCGAGCCGCGTCGCACGCTCTCGAGCGCGAAGCCGAGCCGCTCGGACACGGCGCGCGAGCGCGTGTTCGCGAGCGCGCACAGCATCTCGATGCGGTGCACGTCGTGGTCGGCAAACAGGTGCGTCACGACCGCTCCGGCGGCGCGCGTCGCAAGTCCCCTGCCGAGCTGGCGTGGGCCGAGCCAGCAGCCGATCTCGGACGAGCGATGCCTGGGGTGAATCGTCCAGCACACGACGCCGCCCGCGAGCTTACCTTCGACGAACAGTCCGAGGTGGAAGCCTTCGCGCCTGGCCTCGAGCGTCTCGAACTCGCCGATGAAGTGCGCCACGTCGGCCTCGCGGCGCAACGCCGGCGTCCAGCGCAACCAGCGATCGAAGTGCGCGCGGTCGGGCTCGAGGAGCGCGAACATCGCGGGCGTATCGGCCCTGCGCAGCGCGCGCAAGCACGCGCCGTCGTCGAGCGCGAGCTCGATCATCGGTGCATGATGCGGAGCAGCAGCCAGCTCACGTAACCGATCAGGATCGTCACCACGAGGATCATGACGGGCACGACGCGCTGGACCGTGTCGCGGATCTCGGTCAGCAGGCCGGTCGTACCGTCGGAGTCGGTCATGGCAGCCTCCCTAGTGTTCCGTAACGTAAGTCATGTTACCATGTCTCCCGGGTACAATCTC
>JBDTYW010000227.1:0-4430 GCA_040005445.1 Candidatus Eiseniibacteriota bacterium | reverse complement strand
TGCGACGCGATGCTCGAGGTGGGCGTCCACGCCGCGACCGACGTCACGGGCTTCGGCCTGCTCGGGCACCTGCGGAATGTCTGCGCTGCAAGCGGCGTCTCCGCCCGCGTGCGCTCGGCCGACGTTCCCATGCTCGCCGCCGCGCGAGCCTACGTCGCCGAGGGCATCGCCCCGGGCGGCACGCACGCGAACTGGCGCTTCCTCGCAGACTGGGTGAGCTGGAGCCCGCAAGTCACGAAGGACGAGCAGCTTCTATTGTCGGATGCTCAGACCTCGGGAGGCCTCCTGATCGCCGTCGCGCCCGGGAAGGCGGACGATTTGCTCGCCGCCCTAAGGCGCCACGGCACGCCAATCGCGGCATTGGTGGGCGAGATCGTCGCCGGAGATCCCGGCCGCATGGAGGTTGATTGACACCTCGAGCGGGATCGGTTTCCATCGGGTGCTCTCTCCGTAATCTTTGATCCTTCCTCCTTCGCAGCGCATCGAGGTTTCCGATGTCCCTCCGCTCCCAGCTCGCGCCCCTGGCGCTGTCCCTTGCCCTGGCTTCGCCCGCGACGGCCGCGATCACTTCCGGCCCATGGTCGCCCGAGGGCGGCCAGGCCGGGGCGCACTTCGGTGCGTCGGTCGCGCCGGCGGGAGATGTGAACGGCGACGGCTTCGGCGACGTGCTGGTCGGTGCACCCCTGTTCGACAACGTCCAAGTCGACGAAGGGCGCGTGTTCCTCTACTACGGATCCGCCGCCGGGCTCGCCTCCTCGCCCGCATGGACCTGGGAGCCGAACGAGGACGGCGCGCAGGCCGGCGCCGCCGTCTCGCCCGCCGGGGACATCAACCGTGATGGGTATGCGGATTTCCTGGTCGGCGCGCCGTACTGGGACGGGGGGATCGGCTTCGACGTGGGCGCGGTCTTCGTGTTCCTGGGCTCGATCACGGGGCCGGCTGCGACACCGTCGGACACCCTGTTCATCGGAATCGATGAGTCCCACTTCGGCGCGGCCCTCTCCACCGCGGGCGACGTCAACGGCGACCAGTATGCCGACGTGATCATCGGCGCGCCGGACATGTCGCTCACCGACATCCAGGAAGGTGGAGCGTTCGTCTACCTCGGATCGCTTTCCGGGCTCGGGGCGAGCCCGGTGTTCTCGCTCCAGGGCAATTTCGCGGACGCGCATCTCGGGGCCTCGGTGAGCGGCGCGGGGGACGTCAACGCCGACTCCTACGCGGACATCCTCGTGGGCGCGCCGGGATATCCCGGATCGCACCTGACTTACTCGGGCCGGGCGGTTGTCTATCGCGGTACCGCTGCAGGCATCGGCACCGCGCTTGCCACGATCAACGGCACCGCCGACAGCATGGCGACCGGCGCATCGGTCGCGAACGCTGGGGACGTCAACGGCGACGGCTATGCCGACATCGTGGTCGGGTCACCGGGCGCGGTAGACGGGTTCATGCGTAACAGCGGCCACGCGAACATCTACGCCGGCAGCGCGGCCGGAATCGTGGCCACGCCCTTCCTGAGCATCAACGGATTCCAGGAACAGGAGCGCCTCGGCAGCCATGTCGCGACCGCCGGCGACGTCAACGGCGACGGCTACGCCGACGTGCTGATCGATCGCGAGCGCACGCCGGCGCCCGATGTCGAGACCGGCCTCGTGCTCGTCGCCATGGGCGGCAAGAACGGAGTGACGCTCGACTTCACCCTCGCGGGGGACGAGCCAGGAGCGGGGTTTGCAGCAGCGCTATCCGCCTCCGGCGACTTCAACTCCGACGGCTACTCCGAGGTCCTCGTCGGCGCTCCCACGTACACCGGCGCGGGGAGCTTCGGCCAGGGCGCGGTTTTCTCGTGGGTGGGCAGTGCGAGTCCGCCCGTGCCCGCCGGCAACACGCCCATCAGCGCGGCTGCCCTGGGAACCGACTTTGGCGGAGCGCTTGCGATCCTGCCGCTGACCGAGACCAATCTCTTTCCCGCCTTGCTCCTCGGCGAGTCGCTCGCGGGGGCCGGCAATGTGGGACGCGTCGAGGTGCGCCACGCCCAGTGGGGATCGATCCAGACGTTCGCCACCCGCACGTTCTTGGGCACCGAGCCGAACGAGCGCTTCGGCTACCAGGTAGCGGACGCGGGAGATGTCAATCGCGACACGTGGACGGACTTCATCGTGTCCTCGCCCTTATTCGACGGCGGCGGGCCGCCCGACCGTGGGAAGGTGACTCTCTACCTGGGCGCCTCGACGGGCCCGACTGTCGCGCCATGGAGCGCGCTGGGAGATCAGGGGAATGAATATTTCGGACGCGTGATCGCGGGACGCGGCGATGTCAACGGCGACGGCTACCACGACGTGCTCGTGGCGGCGCCCGACTGGGACTCGCCTACGGCCGTCGATTGCGGAAAGGTCTGGTTTTATCCCGGCGGTCCCACGGGGCTCGGCGCTTCAACCTGGTCACGCGCGGGCACGGCAGCCGGCGAGAGGTTCGGGACCAGCGCCGCTCTCGTGGGCGATCTCGACGCCGACGGCTACAGCGACATCGCGATCGGCGCCGAGTCGATCCCGGCCGGGAACGCGCGCGTCGAGATCTGGTACGGCAGCGCGAGCGGACCCGAAGCAGCGTCCGGCTGGACGTTGCGGGCATCGCCGGCGCGGAACACGTTCTCGCGTGTCGCCGGCGCGGGCGACGTCGACGGCGACGGGGCGGGGGACCTCGTCGTGGGATCGCCGGCCGAGGGCCTCCAGCGCGGGATGGTGTTCGTGTACCGCGGGACTCGCGGGCGGGGACAGTCGCAGATCCCGTTCTGGACCTTCACCGGCGGGGACGGCGATCAGACGGGTTTCGTAGTCTCCGGCGGGGGCGACCTCAACGGGGACGGCCTGGCGGACGTGGTCGCGGGCGAGCCCGGGTTCCCGGGCGGGCAGAACGAAGGCCGCATCGCGGCGTTCTACGGCCACCGGACGGCGATCCAGTCCCGCCTGCCCGTTCCTGACTTCACGCTGCAATCAGGCGTGTCGAACAACGGCCTCGGGCGTGCGCTCGCGCCGCTCTCCGACGTGAACGCCGATGGCTTCGCCGACATGGTTGCGGGCGCCCCCAACGTCACAGGGCGCGTGTTCGTCGCGTTCGGCGGTGGCGAGGGCCCGCCGCAGTTCCGGAGCGGCTCGGAACCGTTTGCGTTCGCGCTCAAGCGTTTCGCGCCAGGGAAGCTGGACAACGAGACGCTCTATGGCATCTCGCAGTCGTTGCGCTCCGCGGCGGGCCGCGAGCGCCTGGTGAGCGAGAACGAAGTCCAGCTTCAAAGCACCGCGTTCACCGGCGTGCCGAACCGCTATGCCAACGGCTACGACAGTGGCGCGCCGGGACCACTCGGCAGCTACATCAGTTCCAGTTATTACGAGCCCGCGCCGTATCAGGCGACGACCTTGCGCGTGCGCATCCGCACCCGTTCGCTCTCGCCCTACTTCCCGCGCGGGCGCTGGATGGGCCTCGAGGGCCGCGCTTCCGCGGAGTACGACTTCCGCACGGGTGGAACGACCACCGATGCCGTGGTCCTGCTGCCCGACCGAGCCCGGATCGAGCGTGTCGTCCCGAACCCGGCGCGCGCAGCGGCGACGATCGCGTTCGCGCTGCCGGCGCGCGCGACCGGCCGGCTCGACGTCTACGACCTGGCGGGGCGCCACGTGCGCGAGCTCGCGCGCGGGGAGTTCCCGGCGGGCCCGAGCACGCGTGCGTGGGACGGCGCCGATGACGCCGGACGCCGCGTCGCCCCGGGAATCTACTTCGTCGAATTTCGCGCGGGAGGTGCGATCGATCGCACCCGCATCGTGCGCCTGAACTAGCGCCATCCAGGGAGGGTTCTTCCACGGTTCGACTCTCACGCTTGGCGGTCATTGCACTCGGGCTCGCTTTGCCCTGGCTGACCCACGCCGCAGGACTCAAGCCCTGAGCCCGACCTGCCGATAACCCGCGCGTATGGACGTTCGCCCCCCGATCCCGTCGCCCTCCGGGCCGTTTCCCCTGAGGCCTGCGCCGTTCGCGCAGGCGATCGAGGGCGCGGCGCGCTTGCTCGAGCGCCGGACGCAGGAGACGCCAGGCTACCCGGACCTGTGGAACCGCATGGGGCTCTACTTCTCGGCGATCGGGGCGCTCGACGAGGCGGTCGGCTGCTTCGAGCGCGCACTCGCGATCAACCCACGCTTCCTCGGAGCGCTCGAGAATCGGGCGTGGTGCGCGGTCGCCGCCGGGGACGGCTTTGCCTGGCGACGCTTCGAAGAAAGCCGCGACCTGCTGCGGCTCCACCCCGGCGTCCGGCATCACCTCCTGCTGTTCGCCACCGCGCGCTTCGAGTCGCTCGAGCGGGCGCTCGTCATGGCGAGCATGCCGCCCCAGGGCCGCTACGAGGCTGCGCACCTGCTCGATCGCGTGTGGTTGCTGGCCGCGCT
>JBDTYW010000226.1:0-4446 GCA_040005445.1 Candidatus Eiseniibacteriota bacterium | reverse complement strand
ATCGCCAGATCGAGGCCGCGCGCGTGGCGATCACGCGCTCGATCAAGCGCGGCGGAAAGATGTGGATCCGGATCTTCCCGGACAAGCCGGTGACCAAGAAGCCGGCGGAGACGCGAATGGGCAAGGGCAAGGGCGCGCCGGAGTTCTGGGTCGCCTCGATCCGCCCGGGGCGGATCATGTTCGAGCTCGAGGGCATCTCGCGCGACGCGGCCAAGGCCGCGATGCGTCTGGGCGCCTCCAAGCTGCCGATCCGCGTGCGCTTCGTCGAGCGCATCGAACTGGGAGGAGACTGACATGGCGGGCAAGAGCCTTCGTGAGCTCGATAACCTGTCGCCCGTGGAGCTGGAGCTGCGCCTGGGCGAGCTGCGCGAGCAGTTGTTCTCGCTGCGGTTTCGGAACTCGATGCGGCAGCTGGATGATCCGCTCAAGATCCGCAGCGCCCGCCGCGATATCGCCCGCGTGCTGACGCTCCTGCGTCGCAACACGGCGAAGGGAGGCACGGCGTGATGGCCGAAGCAGTCGTCGAACAGGATGAGCGCGGCCGTCGCAAGCTGCGGGTGGGCAAGGTCGTGTCGGACAAGATGGAGAAGACCGTCGTCGTGGTGATCGAACGCCTCGTCAAGCACCCCGTCTACAAGAGGTA
This sequence comes from Candidatus Eiseniibacteriota bacterium, assembly GCA_040005445.1. Classification (GTDB taxonomy): domain Bacteria; phylum Eisenbacteria; class RBG-16-71-46; order RBG-16-71-46; family DASYSL01; genus JANPEF01. The sequence goes on along the minus strand of JBDTYW010000226.1, from coordinate 3,803 downwards.
CGTGCGCCGGCGCAGCCGCTTCAAGGTCCACGACGAGAAGAACGAGTGCAAGGAAGGGGACACCATCCGTTTCATGGAGACGCGGCCCCTGTCGAAGGAAAAGCGCTGGCGTTTCGTCGAGTTCGTGGAGCGGGCGAAGTAGTCCCGACGTACCAGGGGCCCTCATCGGCCCCGTGGAGTGAACCATGATCCAGCTTCGCACCATGCTCACGGTGGCCGACAACTCCGGCGCGCGCAGAGCGCAGTGCATCAAGGTCCTGGGCGGCACCCGCCGGCGTTACGGCCGCGTGGGCGACATCGTGGTCGTGGCCGTCAAGGACGCGATTCCCGGCGCCGCCGTCAAGAAGGGGGACGTGGCCAAGGCCGTCGTCGTCCGCGCCGTCAAGGAGCGTCGCCGCAAGGACGGCTCCTACATCCGTTTCGACGACAACGCCGTGGTGTTGATCGACGACAAGAGAGAGCCGAGGGGTACGCGTATCTTCGGCCCCGTGGCGCGTGAGCTGCGCGAGAGGGAGTTCATGAAGATCATCTCCCTCGCGCCAGAAGTGATCTAGGAGACCGACCGTGGGCAAGAAGAAGAAGCAGCCCGAGCCGGCGAAGAAGCCCTTCAACATCCGGAAGGGGGACACCGTCGTGGTGCTCTCCGGGGACTCCAAGGGGACGCCGGGCAAGCCGCGCCTGGGCAAGGTGCTGGCCGTGAACATGAAGAAGTGGACCGTCACCGTCGAGAAGGTGAACTTCATCAAGCGACACACCAAGTCGCGCGGGGCGGGCAAGGAGACGGGGATCATCGAGAAGGAAGCGCCGCTTCACATCTCGAAGGTCGCGCTGTGGGACGCGAAGGCCGGCAAGGGTGTCCGCGTCGGCATGCGCCGCAGCAAGGACGGCAAGACCCGCGAGCGGATTTCGCGCGCGACGGGCGAAGTCCTCGGTACCTAGGAACACGGAAGGTGGCGCGCCGAACGGCGCGTCCCCGGCACCAGCGGGCGCAGCCGCTGGCGAAGATGGAGAACGCGATGGCTGACGACAAGAAGAAGGACGCCAAGGGCGCGAAGGCCCCGAAGGCCGCCAAGGGCGAGCCCAAGGCCGAGAAGGCGCCGAAGGTTGCGAAGGTCGCGAAGGTCGCGAAGGCCAAGGGTGAGGACGCCCCGGCCGCCGAGGCGAAACCGCGCGAGAAGGGTGCGGCCTCGGGCCGCCCGGTTCCGCCGCCGCGGCTGAAGAAGATCTACGAGGAGAAGGTTCTCCCGGAGCTGCTCAAGCGCTTCGAGTACGAGAACGCCATGCAGGCCCCGAAGCTGATCAAGATCGTGGTCAACATGGGCGTCGGCGAGGCGATCACGAACGCGAAGCTGCTCGACAGCGCCGCGAGCGAGCTCGGCACGATCACCGGCCAGAAGCCGTCGATCCGCCGCGCGAAGAAGTCGATCGCGAACTTCAAGCTGCGCCAGGGCCAGGCGATCGGCGCGATGGTTACGCTGCGCCGCGCCCGCATGTGGGAGTTCCTGGACCGGCTGGTCAACATCGCGATCCCGCGCATCCGCGACTTCCGCGGCGTGCCGACGCGCTCGTTCGATGGTCGCGGCAACTACACGCTCGGGCTGACGGAGCAGATCATCTTCCCGGAGATCAACTACGACAAGGTGGACAAGATCCGGGGCATGGATGTGACCTTCGTCACGACCGCAAAGACCGACGAGGAGGGTCGCGAGCTGCTGCGCCTCCTCCAGATGCCGTTCCGCCAGCCGGCAGCCGCGCCGGGGCAGTCCCAGGGCGCCGCGGTGGCGGCCGGAACCGGCGCGTAACGCGCCGGCTGCCGGAATTTCAGGAGGAATGTCGTGGCCAAGAAGTCGCTGATCGAGAAGTGGAAGCGGAAGCCGAAGTTCCAGGTGCGCGGATACAACCGCTGCGGTCGCTGCGGTCGTCCCCGGGGCTACCTGCGGCATTTCGGCCTGTGTCGTATCTGCTTCCGGGAGTTGGCGCTGAGCGGCCAGATCCCGGGCGTCGTCAAAGCCAGCTGGTAGGGACCAGCGGGAAACGGACGGCGGATCGCGTGGCCCCTTTCGGGCGCGCGGAAAAGGAGGAGTCGTGTCGGTTTCAGATCCGGTCGCAGATTTCCTGACGTGCGTTCGCAACGCCGTGCAGGCGCGCCACAAGAAGGTCGATGTCCCGGCCTCGCGCCTGAAGGAGGAGTTCGCGAAGCTCCTGCTGCGCGAGAAGTACATCACGAACTTCAAGCGCATCGAGGATTCGAAGCAGGGGATCCTTCGCGTCTATCTCAAGTACACGGCGGATGAGCGCTCGGTCCTGACGGGCCTCAAGCGCATCAGCACGCCGGGACGACGCGTGTACGTCAAGAAGACCGACATCCCCCGCGTCCTGGGCGGTCTCGGCACGACGGTCCTTTCGACCTCGCAGGGTCTCATGTCCGACAAGGAGGCCCGCGCGGCCGGCCTTGGCGGCGAGATCCTCGCGCAGGTCTGGTAGGGAGGCCGCCATGTCGCGAGTCGGCAAGAAGGTCATCGAAGTCCCGGCGGGCGTGACACTCACGCTGGCGGGCAAGCAGGTCACGGTCAAGGGACCGAAGGGCCAGCTCGTCCAGCATCTCGTCCCGGGAATCACGCTCAAGCAGGACGGCAACCTAGCGACCCTCGTGATCGAGGAGCCGGGCACCGACCGGAGCCACGGCGCCCTGCACGGCACCATGCGCGCGAACCTGGCGAACATGGTCAAGGGCGTGAACGAGGGCTTCAAGAAGACGCTCGAGATCGTCGGCACCGGGTACCGCGCGAACATGGACGGCAAGAAGCTCGTCCTGCAGCTCGGCTATTCGCACCCGGTGGAGTTCCCGGCGCCCGAGGGCATCACGCTCGTCGCCGAGACCCAGACCAAGGTCACGATCTCCGGGATCGACCGCGTCCTGGTCGGCCAGGTGGCTGCGAACATCCGCAAGAAGCGCCCGCCCGAACCGTACAAGGGCAAGGGCATCAAGTACGAGGGCGAGCGCATTCGCCGCAAGGCCGGCAAGTCGGCCGGCGCCTAACGGCGAGAGGAGTTCGGAACCATGGCTCGGTACAAGACCAAGCAGGAACAGCGGCAGGTCCGGCGCTATCGCATCCGCAAGAAGGTGGTGGGCGGCGCCGAGCGTCCGCGCATCTCCGTCTACCGGAGCCTGAATCACATCTACGCGCAGCTGATCGACGACGTCAGCGGACGCACGCTCGCGATGGCCGACGACAAGTCGCCCGAGATCGCGGCGAAGCTCGGCGACGCCAAGGGCAAGGTCGGTCGGGCGAAGGCCGTCGGCAAGATTCTCGCCGAGCGCGCGAAGGCGATCGGAATTCATCGGGCCGCGTTCGATCGCGGCGGTTACCTGTACCACGGGCGCGTCAAGGCGCTCGCCGAGGGCGCCCGCGAGGGCGGCCTCGAGTTCTAGGGCGAGGAGCGCACCGTGCGACCAGTCGAATCCGCACCGAAGTCCGAGTTCGTCGAACGCGTGATCCACGTCAACCGCGTCGCCAAGGTGGTCAAGGGCGGCCGTCGGTTCTCGTTCAACGCGATCGTGGCCATGGGCGACCAGAATGGCCGCGTCGGCGTCGGGCTCGGCAAGGCGAATGAAGTGGCCGACGCCATCCGCAAGGCGGGCGAATCGGCCAAGAAGGGCATGTTCTCGATCCCGCTCGTCAAGGGCACGATTCCGCATATGGTCATCGGCCATTTCGGCGCGGGCCGCGTGCTGCTCAAGCCCGCGTCGAGCGGCACCGGCGTCATCGCCGGCGGCGCCGTGCGCGCGATCCTCGAGGCGG
>JBDTYW010000225.1:0-4447 GCA_040005445.1 Candidatus Eiseniibacteriota bacterium | reverse complement strand
CGGGGGGCGCAGCCCCAGCGGCGTGATCAGCGCCCACGTGGGCGAGGGCGAGAAGCGCAGTTCCCACGCGTCCGTGAACACCGAGTCGCGATCGCGGCCGCCGAGCACGATCATCCGGTCGCGCGGGGCATCGAGCACGACGATCGCGCCCCAGCGCGCGGCCGGGGCCTGCCCGCTCGGGATCAGCCGGGTCCAGCGCACCGTGTCTGCCGCCGGGGAGAGCGTCCACACGTCGCCCGTGGCGCCGCTGTTGCCCGTGCCCGGGGAGATCTGTCCGCCGAACAGGACGAGGCGATCGCGCGCCGGATCGAGCACCATCCCGCCGGCGCCGCGCGCGGTGGGCAGGATTCCGCGGGGCTGCCACTGGGTCCACCCGCCGCCGGAACCATCGAGCGACCACAGCCCGCTCAGTGCGTTCGTGCCGCTATAGCCGCCGAACATCCACAGGCGATCTTGGCCCGCATCGAATGCGACCGCGGGCAGGGAGCGGGCCGGGGGCAGCCGCCCCGACGAGTCCAGGCGCGTCCACTCGTTCGTCGGTCCGTCGAAGCTCCAGGTGTCGGCGTGCTCCACCTGGTCGGCGCCCGCGAACATCAGCATGCGATCGCGCGCGGGATCGAACGCCAGGGCGGCGCTCGCGCGCGCGGGCGGAAGGAAGTCCCGCCACGCGCCGCCCCCGTCGGCCCGACTTGCGCGCGGCGTGAGCAGCAGCGCGGTCAGCGCGATGAGGGCAGCGTGGACCGGGCGCGCGGATCGACGTGCGGGAGCGGTCACCGCAGGAGCACGATCTTGCCGGAGATCTCGTTCGAGCCGAGCAGCAGTCGCGCGAAGTAGACGCCGGGGCGCGGCCGGTAGCCGTCGTCCCCGACGCCGTCCCACGCCAGGACGTGGCGCCCGGGCAGCAGCATGCGCGTGCCGAGATCGCGCACCAGCCGGCCCCGCGCGTCGTAGATACGGGCCCGCACCACCGTCGTCGCCGGCAGGTCGAATGCGACATCCACGCCCGCGCGCGTCGGGTTCGGCGTCATGCCGAGCAGCGCGAACGGCGGGCCGCCGAGCGGCGGCGGGCCGCCCGGGGCGGGCGCGGCGAGTTCGAGGTACCAGTCCGGGGTCGAACCCTCGCTGCGCGGATCGTAGGCGTAGCCGCCGAGGATCGTGGCGCGATCGTTGTCCGCGTCGTACGCGGTCACCTGTCCATAGCGGCTGAGCGCGGCGGGGCCCTGCGGAATATACTCGCGCCAGATCGGCGTCGGCGCCAGCTCGAGGCTGGCGCAGTCGAACCGCGCCGTGCTGCGATCGCGTCCCCAGAACACCAGCATGCGGTCGCGCAGCGGATCGTAGATTGCCGAGTGAAACCACCGCGAGACCGGCGGCGAGCCGGCGGGCGACATCGGCAGCCACGCGTCGCCGTCGGCGAACGACAGGAACCACGCGTCCTGGAGCGGGACCGGATCGTCCTCGGTCCCCCCGTTGCCGCCGAACACGATCATCCCGTCGCGCCGCGAATCGTAGACCGCGCTCGCGCCGTAACGGGCCGGCGGGGGCATGCCGTGGACAGGAAGCCGGATCCAGCGCGGCGCGCCGTCGAGCGAGAGCGCCCACGTGTCCTCGAGTGGGCGTCCGGCGTAGCCGCCGAAGAACACGAGGCGCCGGCGCGCGGGATCGAACACCGACGCCATGCTCCAGCGGCCCTCGGGCGGGGCGCCCGTGGGAAACAGTCGCTCCCACCGAAAGCGCTGGGAGTCGACCGGCTGGTAGGCCCAGACGTCGGACAGCTCCAGCCGGTTGTAGCGCCCGCCATAGAGGATGCCGCGATCGCCGGCCGAGTCGAACCCGGCGGCGGCGTACGAGCGCCCGAGCGGCTGGTCCCCGGAGATGCGATAGGACGACTCCCAGTCCTGGTACTGCGAGAGCGCGATCGAGACGACCTCCTGGCCGGAGCTCTCGTAGGCCTGCAACGCGTAGACGCGATGCCGGCGCTGATCGAGAAACATCGACGCCCCCTCGCCCAGGGAGCTCGCGCGCCCCGAGAGGTACTGTGTCTCCCACCCCCGGCCCGGATCCAGTTGCCACCGATAGAGATCGTAGCGTCCCGAGGTCCACGGTAGGGTGCCGTCCGTCCCGGCCCCGCCGTAGATCCAGAGCCGCTTCGTCGCCGGGTCGTACGCGCTTGAGTTGCCGTAGCGGATGCGCGGGGAAGGACCGACGGGTTCGAGCCGCCGCCACCCCTCGTGCGTCGCGAGATCGAACTCCCAGGTCCCGGTGCTGTCCGGGCCGGTTGGGCGACGGTAGCCCGCGTAGTAGATCAGTCGCCGCCCTGGCTCGTCCAAGACCATTGCCGGCGTACTGCTGACCTGGATCAGCTCCGGGAGCGTGTCCGCGGGCGCCCAGGCCTCCCACGCCGTGGGATTCGCCAGTGGAAGGGTCCAGACCGAGTCCTTGTCGTAGTGGGCAGTCGTCGAGATCCCGAGCAGCAGGAGCCGATCGCCCGTGGAGTCGATGAGCGCCTGGGCATAGCTGGCGCCACCCTCGAGGCCCGACGGGTGGAGCTCGGACCACGCCGGAGTTCCCGAGAAATCGAGGACCGAGACCGCCGAGGTCGGCTCATTCGAATCCAACGTCGATCCACCGACCACGTATAACTGCCGGCGCCTGGCGTCGAACGCCATCGAGAAGTCTCGCCGGGCATAGGGGATGTCCCCCGCGATCGACAGATGCTCCCAGTGCGGCGCGCTGCCGAGGCTGAGCGTGTAGATCTCGAGGAAGGGCCGCCTCGGCACATCACAACATGTGTCCGGGTAGTCGTACCGGGCTCCCACGAACAGCATCCGGTCCGCCGCCTCGTCCCACGCCCAGTTGTTTCCGGACAGGCGGTTGGGACCCGAGCCGCTGCACTCGGCGACCGCCCACTCCACCCCGTCGCCCTCCGGGAGGCGCCAGACCCGCCCCGATCGGGGGAAGGACTGATCGATCAGCGTCAGGGCATGCCGGCCGCGATCGTAGAACATCGGGGCACCTCCCACGCGCGGCGGCAGGGGCCGCACCCACGTGTCCACGCTCGGCGCCGCGCCTGCGGCGGTCGTAGCGCCCGACAGGGCGGTGCCGAAAACGACGAGGGCTAGTAGTAGAAGTGCCACTGGAGCAACACCTGGTTTTGGTCGGGCGCGTCTTCGGGGACGATGCGGCGCAGCGACAGCTTGAGGTCGGCGAACGGCACCGGGGTCCAGTCGGTCTCGAGCGTGTAGCGTTCCTGCGCGCGCCCGGCGACCCGGTGGTCGAGGTCGACAAAGTCATACTTCGCGCGCACCAGCCAGCCGCGCGCCACGCGCACGTCGGCCTCGCCGTAGATCGCGCGCTGGTCGGCCCGCCCGCCCGCGCCGTCGTCGCTGCGGCCAAGGCCGGCCTCGCCGAGCAACTGCACGCGCTCGGTCAGGTTGAGCCCCGCGTAGAGCGAACCCCGCCGGTCGTCGCGCCGCGAAGTCGAGACGTAATTGTGGAAGCCGGAGGCGCCCGCGAGGAAGCGGGTCGAGACGTACGCCAGCTTGCCGGTCACCGCCTGGGCCTGGTTCGCGAACACGGGCCCGCCGTTGGTGAGCGCCGCGGTCGCGAGGTAGCCGGGCGCCGGCGTGAACCCGACCTCGATCCCGCCCTCGACGTCGCGCGGGTCGTAGGGCAGGAAGCCGCTCGTGCCGAACGACCCGGCGGTCGCCTCGCGGAAGCCCGCGCGCAGCGCCCCGGTGTGGTCGTCGATGCGCAGCCCGAACGGCACGCGAAACTGCCCCGCCTTGAAATAGAGCCCGCCCGGCAGCCCGTGGATCATGCCCCAGGCGTCGCGCGTCTCGCGCAGGTCGCGGTTGTAGGTCAGGGTCAGGTTCGGGTGGGGCGCGAACGTGACGTAGAGCGCGCCCTGCATCGGGAACAGCGTCGAGACGTCGCTCGCGCTCGGCGCGCCGAGGTCGTGCACGAACGTGTATTGCTGCCTCAGGTTCGTCCCGAAGTAGAGCGCGTCGCCGAGCTTGTTCGACAGCACGAGGTCGGCCCACCTGCCGACGTCGGGCGTGAGCGCGTGCCGGTTCTTCTCGTAGAGAAACCCAAACTCGTTGCGCGGCCCGCCGCCCTGCGGATCAAAGTGGCAGGTCGCACACGGCAGGCCCTGGCGCGCGGCATAGAGCGGCAGGGCCTGGGCGCGCGGGACGATCGCGAGGGTCGCGATGGTCGCGGCGCAGGCCAGGACCGCAATGGAATGGGAGTGACGAGGGAGCATGCGGGGTTCCTCGGACGAATCTGGGACGATGGACCGGGAAGGCGGCCAGGGGACCGCGCGTCATTGTGGCGGCGCGCCGGGACACGGTCAACGCGAATGCTCGATTCGGCGCCCCCCCGGCCGATAACGATTGGGAGGCCCGGAATCGCTCTGCTACGATGACGCACGAATCTGCGTCTCCTT
>JBDTYW010000224.1:0-4454 GCA_040005445.1 Candidatus Eiseniibacteriota bacterium | reverse complement strand
GCTACATGATCGACGAGGCGTCGTTCGAAGCTGTGCAGTTCCTCTCGACGCGGGCCGAGTAATCCGGGGTCTCCCGGGGAACGTACGATGAGCAAGATCAAATCCAAGCGTATCGGCGTCGCGATCGACATGACTCCCCTGGTCGACGTGGCGTTCCTGCTCCTGATCTTCTTCATGACGACGACTCAGTTCCAGCCGCCGGAGAAGGAGCAGATCTCGCTCCCGAGGTCGGCATCGGAGTTCAAGAAGCCGGAGTCGCACATCATCACTGCGAACGTGACCCGCGAGGGTCGCATCCGGCTCGAGTTCATGGAGCGCCGGGAGAAGAAGGACCAGCTGGTCGACGCGTCCACGTTCGGCGGATGGCTCCAGACCGCACGCTATGCCGATCCGTCGGCCTACGTGCTGCTGAAGGCCGACAAGGATGCTCCCTTCGGCGTGGTCGAGGCGATCATGAAGGAACTGCAGAACCAGAACGCGAATCGCTTCAACATCGTCACCGACGCCAAGAAGAAGGGCGCAAAGCCCGCACCGGCGGCCGGTTGATCTTCAGGAGGTGGTGAGGACATGGGCGCTGTAGACACACCCCAGCCATCGGGAGGCAAAGGCAAGCGCCGGGTCGGTGTGCGTATCGACATGACGCCGCTGGTCGACGTCGCGTTCCTTCTCCTGATCTTCTTCATGGTCACGACGGTATTCCGGACGCCCCAGGCGCTGGAGATCAACCTCCCGCCCAAGGACAGCCCGCCCGTCCCCATCGCGAAGTCGAACATCCTGACGGTGTTCGCGCTTCCGGGGGAGCGGTACAAGTGGAAGGTCGGCGAACTGCCGCCGGTCGAGGCGCAGTTCTCCCAGTTGCCGAGCGTGTTTAAGCAGGAGCGGGACAAGAACCCGAACAAGATCGTGGTCGTGATCAAGATCGATCCCGCGGCCCGCTTTCACGCGATGGTGGACATCATCGATGAACTGGATGCCCTGAAGATGACCCGCTTTGCGCTGGCGCCGATGACCGACGAGGACAAGAAGGAGGTGGGAACCCAGTGAGCACGATGGCCCACCCGATTCCCGACGACTTCGGCCTGGAAGCCGGCGAACTCGAGCATCTCCGGAACGTCCGCGCCTACCAGAGCGAGAACCTGCGGAAGTCTCTGGTCTGGTCCGCGATGGGACACCTGAGCGTGATCGTGCTCGTGCTCCTGGCCCTGCTCGCGCAGCGCAACGCGCCGCAGAACGAGCGCGTCGTGACCGTTCCGTATCGCGAGCTCCAGGCGCCGCCGTCGCTGCAGCAGACGCCCCCGACGGTCACGGTTTCCGCACCCGCGGCGCCCCCGGCGGCCGGCATTCCGCTGCCGACCGCGGACGAACAGGTGCAGCAGGAGCAGACGATCGCCACGCAGGAAGAGCTGGCGCAGACGATCGGTTCCGGCGAGACCGGAGGCCACGGGGATTCGCTCGTCATCGCCCCGCCGTCGGATGCGCTGCCGAATTTCGGCGAATATGTCTACGTCGAGGAGTTGCCCGAGGCGATCACCAAGGTGCAACCGGAGTATCCGGACATCGCCCGCCAGTCGAACATGGAGGGCACGGTCGTGGTGCAGGCGCTCGTCGGCAAAGACGGTCGCGTGAAGGACACCAAGGTCGTCAAGCCGGTCCCGGTCTTCGATGACGCCGCAGTCGCGGCGGTGAAACGCTGGGTGTTCAAGCCCGCGCTCTCGAACAACAAGCCGGTTGCCGTGTGGGTTGCGGTGCCGGTGAAGTTTTCGCTACACTAGTCGCGCATCCCGAGCCCGCGTCGCGCCCCGTGCGCGGCGCGGAACCTGGGGCCCTTCTCACAGCCGCGTCGCCTGCTTCGACGTGGCGGACATCCTCCCAGGCCGCCCCTGCGGCCCGCGCCCGACCGGGCGCTCCCGTACCTCGACCGGGAAAGAGGAGGATGTGTCATGGTCCATGCTCGAGTGTCCCACCCCCTTGACGACGAGGACGGCCTGCTCGCCGAACTGCGCGCGCGCCGCGCCGAGGCCGAGGCGGCCCTGCCGAGGAGCCTCGCGACCTCCTCGCTGTCGATGCTCACGCTCGTGGTGTTCGCCATCCTGATCCAGATGGCATGGCACGTCGGCGGCTCCGGCCTCGACGCGCCCGCTCCCCCGGGGGATTCCCCCGAGCTGCCGGTGTACCGTCCGTCTCCGGGCTACGTGCCGATCCCCGGGACGCGTCCGCCGGTCGTCCCGACCACGCCCGTGGCGGCCGTCCTCCCGGTCGACGACGGGCAGGCCACGACTGCGCCCCCGCTGGTAACGCCGACGGAGCGCACCGTGGGCCCGGGGCCGGTGGGGGCCGGAACGGCTTCGGGCGTCGGAGAGGGCCTCGGCGGGTCGGGCAGCACGGTCGCCATACCCGATCCGGCCCCGGGCGATTACGTTCTCCACGACGAGGAGCCGCAGGCGGTCTTCCGGGTGCAGCCGGCGTACCCGCCGCTGGCACAGGCCGCCGGCATGGAGGGCCAGGTGATCGTCCGCCTCCTGATCGGCGTCGACGGCGGCGTCCGCCGCGCGGAGATCGAAAGGTCATCGGCAATGTTCGACGATTTTGCCCTGGCCGCCGCGCGGCAGTGGACGTTCACGCCGGCGAAGGCGAACGGCCACCCCGTGGTGGTCTGGATCCGACTGCCGGTGCGGTTCGTCCTGCACTAGGCGGGATTCGGGGAAGTCGCTAGACCGGGCCGCGCGCAGGTCCTCAAACCTGCGCGAGGTTCCGGGGTGAACTCTTTGTGATTCCATGGGTTCCCCGGGGCGCTGGCTTGACCTTCCCGGGACGCTCGCCTAGTCTGGCACGGGCTGCCAACCACCTGTGCCGGCCGCGACCCTCGGGCGCCCGTCCCCGTCGCCTTCGGAGGATCCATGGAAGAGATTGCCGTTCCCCAGGCGGCCTCGTCGGACGAGGCCCCCTGGTCGTTTCCGCGCCGGTTCATCAGCCTGTTCACCTCGCCGCGGGCGCTGTTCGAACACCTCGAGCAGCGGCCCTCGTGGTTCGTGCCGCTGCTCGTGACCATCTGCTTCGTCCTCCTGTTCGTGGTCGTCCTGTGGAATCCGGTCATGCTCCCGGAGAGCCTCGAGCGCATGGCCGGTTCGCCGAATGCGGAGCAGGGCGAGGCCATGCTGACCCGCAACGGCCTCATGTTCGGAATCGTGTTCGGCGGCATCGGCAGCGTGTTCGCCTACCTGCTCTACGCGCTGTTCGTGTGGCTGGTCGGGGCGTTCATGCTCGGCGGCAGACTGAACTACCGGCAATCGCTCTCGATCGTTTCCCACACCAGCCTGCTGATCATCCCGGCCGAAGTGGTCCGCATTCCGCTCGCGTTCATGGCCGGCAGCTCGAAAGTCTCGGTCGGTCCCGGCATGCTGTTCCCGATTGGGCAGGCGGAGGGGTTCCTCGGCAAGTTCTGGTCGTCGTTGCTCATGAGCTTCGACCTGTTCACGCTATGGCAGACCGCGCTCGTCGCGCTCGCCGTGGCGATCGTCGCCCGCGTGTCCACCACCCGCGCCAATCTCGGCATCTGGAGCCTGTTCCTCGTGACCGCCCTCTGTTTTGGGCTCCTGGGCGCGCTTTCGCCCAATTGAACTCCCGGACTGCAGCAAGGCAGGACGCAACTCTCCGCGATGAATTGCCGTAAAGCTTGCCGTCGCAGCTTGAACCCGAGGCAGGAACGACCCTCGTAAGGAGGCATTGGATGTCGATGCGCCGACTCACCCCGCCGAACCGGGCTCCCCGTCCCGCGCGGCCCTTTCGATTCCTCCTCGTCCTCGCCGCCCTGGTCGGCGTGGCCCCCGCGGGATCCGCCTTCGCGCAGGCGATGGAGCCGCTGCGCGGCGAGGTGGGGGTGGAGCAGGCCGTCCAACTCGCGCTCGAGCGCAATCAGGACCTCCTGATCTCGGGCGAGAACGTCGAGGTGGCGTCCGGCGCGAAGAAGCAGGCGCTCCAGGCCTACCTGCCGCGCATCAACGCCAGCGGATCGTATTCGCACAGCTTCAACCAGTCGGGCTACTTCGATCCGACGACGCAGTCGCTGATCCTCGGGTCGCAGGACAATTACGGCGTGCGGTACGTCCTGAGCCAGAACCTGATCGACATCGCGTCCATGCGCAACATCGCCGCCGCGGGCAAGGATCTGCAGGCCAGCAAGCTGGCCAACGAGTTCTCCCGCGCCGATCTTGTACTCGGCGTCAAGCAGCAGTACTACGCGCTGGTGGCGGCGCAGGACCTGGCGAGCGTCTCGGACTCGGCGCTCGCGCTCTCGGACCGGGAGTTGCTTCGCACGCAGAGCCTGTTCGAGCTCGGCATGGTCGCCAAGAGCGACGTACTCAAGGCCCAGGTGCGGGTCGCCAGCGGCAAGCTCGACCTGATCCGCGAGCGCGGCATCGACGTGATCGAGCGCGCCCGCCTCGCCCGCATTCTCG
>JBDTYW010000223.1:0-4468 GCA_040005445.1 Candidatus Eiseniibacteriota bacterium | reverse complement strand
TGACCTCGACGCTGCTCACGCTGCTGCTCGTGCCCTGCCTCTACACGCTGCTCGAGGACACCTCGCTGCTGATGGCCCGCGCCTGGAAGGGACGACGCGGCGTCGCGCCTGCCGCCGTGACGCTCCTGCTGCTTCTGGCCGCCCTGCCGCTCCCCCGCGTGGCCGACGCGCGGTCCAGCGGGGACGAGGTCCTGCACGAGGTTCACGGTGCGTGGCAGACCGCGGGCGCGAAGCGCGTGTCGATCCGCTTTCCGGTCGGAACACTCGAGATCGTGGCCGTCGATCGCGCGACGCTCAGCGCGGACGTCGCGGTGTGCTCGGGGCGCGAGGTCGGCGAGCGCACGCTCAAGTCGGCGCGCAGGGTTCGTCTGGTGGCGACGCGCGTCGGGGATGAGCTGCGCCTGCGCGTCGAGGGCTGGCACTTCCGGTTCCCCGGGACGACCGCCCTCGAGGGGAAGATCGAAGTCCCCCGGGAGCTCCCGCTCGCCGTCGACATGCAGGTCGGGGATCTCAGCGTTTGCGGCGTCCGTCGCGCAGCCCGCGTCGAGTTGGGGGTCGGCGAACTGACGTTCGGCGGTGACCCCGCGAGCATCGGATCGGTCGACGTCGACCTGGGAATCGGGGAGGGTCAGCTGGTGGAGGGCGGCCGAAACCGGCAGTGGGCCGGCGTGTTCGGCGGAGGCTTCCACTGGGACGGCAAGCCTGGCGGCGCGCCGGTCCGGATCAAGCTGGGCGTGGGCGAGGCCACGGTGAACATGGAGGACGGCGCTGCGCTCGAGGCGGTGGTGCCGATCCTTCGTCCCTAGTCGATCGCCCCGAAGTGCAGGCGCGGGCCGACCCAGAACGCGGCTCCGTTGAACGTCAGGTCCCACCTGGCGTCCGGATCCCCGGTGACCTGCCGGAGGTCGACGTTGTTCGCGCGCGCGCGGCGGGCGAGGCCGGCGATGCTGAACGAGACGATCGGCGAGAAGCGGTACTCGAGCGCCCCACCGGCGTGAAAGTAGGTGCCCGTGCGCCGGCCCTCGAACTCGAAGATCCCCGAGGACGAACTCACGTTTGCATTGAGCAGCGGGCCCGCCCCGATGAACACATCGAGGTTGCCGCGCCGCGTTCGCAGCGGGTGCGCGATCAGGCTGAAGACGAGCGGCGACGCGTGCGTCCCGAACGCCGGCCTCGATGTTGAGTCCGCGGTGAGCGGAACCGTGGTGTCGGCGCCGATCCGCGCCGCGGCGAATCCTACCGAGATCCAGTCCGACAACCGGTAGTCGACGCCGAAGCCGTATTCGATCCCGCTCTCAAGCCGCTCGTAGCCGTTGCTCTGCAGGGCGTCGTTGAACTGGGTGTTGTCATAGCTCGCGCCCCCGAAGAAGACGCCGAGGCCGACCTCCCCCTTCTTGCCCGACGCCTCGGCTGCGCCCGGGCCGCCGGGCGGAAACGCCGTGAGCGAGCCCAAGACGACCAACCCGGCAAGCAACAGCCCCGGCCGGACGATGCCGGCCGGGGCCAGGGACTGCGCCCGGTGAGAGCGCAGGGGCATTCCTACTTGCCGCCGAAGAACGCGCGCAGGCCGAGGCTGAAGGCCGCGCCGCTCAGGTCAGCGTCAAGCTTCGGAGTTGAGGAGACGCCGTTCACCTGCAGGTCCGAGATCTTTGCGGTGCGGCCGAGCGCACGCGCCGTGATGGCAAACTTCGGGCTGACGAACATCATGCCCTCGAAGCCACCCTGTGCCGTGATCGTGGTCTGCGAGTCGGTCTTGATGTTGTTGGTATCGTCCTGCGCCGTCAACTTGGCGCTCAGGAGTGGGCCCGCGCCGGCGAAGAGGTTGAACGTGTACTTGTCGTTCTCCGCCAGGGCCAGGATGATGTTGACCGGCACGGCGATTCCCTTCACCGCGTACTTCTCGTCACCATTGCCCGACGGGTTCGTCGTCGTCGCCTTGGCGTTGATGCTGTTCACTTCGGCGTCGAGCGACACCTTGTTCGAAATGCCGTAGCGCAGCGTACCGCCGTACTCCCAGCCGCTCTTGATTTCCTTGCGCGGAGGGGTATCCGCCTTGAGGAGCTTGTTGATGTCCGAGTTCGAGTAGATGCCGGTTCCGAAATTGCCACCGATCGAAAACTGGCTCTTGGCCGCCTGGGCCGAGCCCGACGTTAGGGCGAGCGACAGGGCGAAGACGAGACCGGCGACGAGTGCACCGCGATAGCGAAGCTGCATGAGACCCTCCTTGGGGCGGCGACCGGGAGACCCGAACCGCCTGGGACCGCGACCTCCCGGCTCCATGGGGCACCGGTGAAGCCGCACCAAATTTGAATCCGGGGCCAACGATTTGTCCCGGACAGGCGCAAGACTAGCGGAAGCATCCTGCCTGTCAATCCCGCACTTGCAGCCCCGCCGTCTCCGGGGCGCCCCATCCCCGATGCCTGATCCACAAGTGCGGCAAAGTTTTACGGGAGGAGTCCGGTGAGCGGCTCCGGTTCGCTCCTGCGTGCTCGGAGCGCGTGCGCCGCCGGTTTTTCCCTCTTGTCTGATATAGAGGAAATCGGCGTCATGGCGCGTGGATCCTGCCCACGGTCCAATCGAGCGCCTCGATCGCCCCGCCGAGCCGGAGCCGACGACCGGGGACGACCCCCTCCGGAGGCAGGCCGGCCGCGGGCGGGACGGGGTCCCTTCAACCGGTATGGCACCCCGCCCAAGGGGCATGCGGGCGCGGCGCGGTCACCCCAAAATTGTGAGCCATCCATGCAGTTTTTGTTGCACATGCCCGGAAGGATCCACAGAATGCGGTCGTCCGGGATGGCGGAACAGCCGGTCCGCGCTACGGAACGCGCGGCGGTTGAAACGGAAAGAGTCCTCTTGCGGATTCCACGGCCCGGACACGCCCCCGCAAGATCGGACTTTTCGGGGCCGAGAGCCCCCAAGGGAGAACCTGAATGGCCGGAAAGACTGCTGCTCGTCCGATGTCGAAGGCGCAGATCGCCGCTCACATCGCGCAAGAGTTCGAAATGACGAAGAAGGCTGGCGCCCAGGTCCTCGAAGTGATCGCGAAGCTCGCGTATCGCGAGGCCAAGCGCGGCTTCACGCTTCCGGGCATCGGCAAGCTCGTCATCGTGAAGCGCAAGGAGCGCATGGGCCGCAATCCGCAGACCGGCGAGCCCATCAAGATTCCTGCCAAGACGGTCCTCAAGTTCCGCATTGCGAAGGCCGCGAAGGAAGCGGTCGGCACCCGGTAGGAATCTCCGGAACGAGCGACCCGAGGGCCCTCTCCTCACCGAGAGGGCCCTCGCTCTTTTTCCCCGAGTGAGTAAGATGCCCGGCATGCATCGCGTCCTCATCGTGTCGCACTTCTTTCCCCCGCACGGCGGCGGCGGCGTGCACCGCGCGCTGGCGTGGGCCCGTCACCTGCCTGCGTTCGGCTGGAACGTCACCGTGCTCGCCGCCGGCCCGTCGGGGCATGGCGTACGCGACGAGTCGCTGCTCGCCCTCGTGCCCGCGGACACGGAGGTCCTGCGCGTGGACGCGTGGTCCCGGGTGGCGCCGCTGCGCGCGCAGCCGAGCGGCGGGAGCGGCGGCGCACTGCGCTCGCTCGCCCGCTTCCTGCTCGTGCCCGATTCGTATCGCGCGTGGGCCGGTCCCGCGATCCGGACCGGACGGGAGCGCCTCGCGCACGGCGACATCGACCTCGTGCTCTCGACATCCCCGCCCGAGACCGCGCACCAGGTCGGCGCGGCGCTCGCCCGCGGCTCGCGTGTTCCCTGGGTCGCCGACTTCCGCGATCCCTGGGTGGGCCTGCACTATCGCCGGCCCGCGACGCCGTTCCACGCGTGGCTGCACCGCGCCATGGAACGCCGCGTGCTGGAGCGCGCCGACCGCGTCCTGTGCGCCTCGCGAGCGCACGAGCAACAGGCGCGGGAGACGCTCGGCCCGGCATCGGCCGGGCGCGTGGTGTTCCTGCCGAACGGGATCGAGACCGACCTTCCGCCTGCGCCCACCGAGCCCGCAGGGATTCGCCCGCGCGTTGTCGCGACCGGATCGCTGAGCGAGATGCCCGCGTTGCACTCCTTTCTCGACGCGCTCGCGCGCCGGCTCGAGCGCGAGCCCGCGCTCGCCGATGCGATCGAACTCGTGCTCGCGGGACCCCACGATGCGGGAGTCGCCGAAAGCGTGCGCCGGGCCCGGCTCGAGCGCGCGGTCACGCTCACCGGTCCCCTGCCCCATGCCGAGGCGCGCGCGCTGCAACGCTCCGCCGCCGCGCTCCTGTTCGCGCGCAACGAGGGCCCCGGCTATCGCGCCATGGTGCCCGGCAAGCTCTATGAATACCTCGACGCCCGCCGTCCGCTGGTGGCCATGGTCGACGGCGGCGACGCCGCCGAGCTTGCGCGCGAGGCGGGCGCGCGGGTGTTCGCCCCCGACGAGGGCGAGGCCGCACTCGATGCGGCGCTCGCCGCCGCGCGGGCGGAGCCGGACGCCC
>JBDTYW010000222.1:0-4482 GCA_040005445.1 Candidatus Eiseniibacteriota bacterium | reverse complement strand
TTCGCATCATGTGATCGATGCGCCGAAGCAGCTCCATCCTGAGGAAACCATGCTTTCCACGCGGACCCCTGCCGGACTTGCGGGGGCTAAGGCCCCGGCTGCGCTCGCGCTCTTCACGTTCGTCCTTGGACTCGTCGTCTCATCGGCCGCCATGGCCGGGCCGTGGACCCAGACCCGCGACGGCTACTTCACGACCGCGCGCCTGTCGTGGCGCTCGACCTCGAAGTCCTACGACGCCGCCGGCAACCAGGTGGATGCGAGCGCGCTCTACAAGTACAAGGACCGCTCGGTCCAGTTCGACAGCGAATACGGGCTGTCGAACCGGCTGACGTTCCTGCTCGGCATGCCGGTCCAGTTCCGCAGCGCGAATCTCACGTCGGGCAGCCCGTCGAACTTCAACAACAACGGCTTCGGCGACCTCCTGTTCGGGTTCAAGTACGGCTTGCTCGACCCGAACGGCCGCTCCGCGGTTGCGCTCGAGATCGACGGCAGCACGCCCACGGGCTACAACAGCCGGGGCTTCGGCATCCCGCCCATGGGCCGCGGCAAGTTCAGCGGCTACGGCCGGCTGCACGTGGGCACGACGCTCGACCCGGCCCCCGTGTACGTGCAGGCGGAGTTCAGCTATCGCCGGTTCACGGACAAGCAGGTCTCGAACGCGCTGATCTACGGCGCCGAGGCCGGCGTGTTCGCCTCGCCGCGCATCCTGATCGTGGGCGAGTTCCGCTCGGAGAAGAGCCGCGAGACCGACAAGCCCTATTTCGAGAACCTGACGCAGGCGGGCGGGCAGGTGCAGTACCGGCTCAAGCCGCACGTCGACGTGCTGGCGGGCCTGCGCACCACGCTCAGCGGGAAGAACGCGGTCAAGGGTACCGAGCTCCGTCTCGGCGTCTCGCTCAAGGGTAACGACCTGGGGCGCTACCGCGGCCAGACCGCCGCCGGCTTCTCCGAGGGCGCGTTCCCCGGGGCCGCCGCAGCGGCGCCGGCCCCCGTGCCCGTGCCGGAGCCGGCCACGCCGATCGCGCCCGCCCCGTCCGACTCGACGTCGGCCCCGGCCACGCCCAGGTAGCATCGGGATTCGAACGATTCCACACGGCCCGGAGCCCGTGGACCTCCGCCGCCCGGGCGAGAGGATGACCGACTGAACGCGCTTCGGGGCCTCGTCCCCTACCTTGCCCGCTATCGCGCCCGCCTCGCGGCGGGCGTGGCCTGCCTCGTGCTCACGAACGTGGTGGGGCTCGCCGCGCCGTGGGTGCTCAAGCTGGTGATCGACGGACTCAAGGTCTCCGTCACCCCCGAGAAACTCGGCCGCTACGCGCTCTGGATCGTGGCGATCGCCGTGGTCGGCGGGATTTTTCGCTACTTCATGCGCGAGATCCTGATCGGCGTCTCGCGCCACGTCGAGTACGACCTGCGCAACGACGTGTTCGAGCACCTGCAGCGCCAGCCGCAATCCTTCTACCACACGCAGCAGACCGGCGAGCTGATGTCGCGCGCCACCAGCGACATGAACGCGGTGCGCATGGTGCTCGGTCCGGGGATCATGCAGGGGCTCAACACCGCGGTCGTCGCCGTGGTCGCGGTCACGCTCATGATCTACATCTCCCCGCTGCTGACGCTGGTCGCGCTGCTGCCGCTGCCGCTCTTGTCGTTCTCGGTCGCGTTCTTCGGCCAGCGCATCCACCGCGGATTCGAGGAGGTGCAGGCACACTTCGCGAAGATCTCCGCGATGTGCCAGGAGAACCTGTCGGGCGTGCGCGTGGTGCGCGCGTACGCGCAGGAGGAGAACCAGGTCGCGCTGTTCTCCGAGCTCAACCGCGAGTACGTGAAGAAGAACAGCGCGCTGATCCGCTTGTTCAGCTTCTTCTACCCGGCGATGGGCTTCCTCGCCGCGCTCGGCGTGGTGATCGTGCTCTGGCTCGGCGGGTGGCTGGTGATCCAGCACAAGATCTCGCTCGGCTCGTTCGTGGCGTTCAACGCCTACCTCGCGATGCTGACCTGGCCCATGATCGCGCTCGGCTGGGTGGTCAACCTGTTCCAGCGCGGCGCGGCGTCGTGGGTCCGACTGACCTCGATCCTCGACGCCGTGCCGGCGATCCAGGATCTCGAGGGCGCGTCCGATCCGCCGACCGCCGAGGGCGCGATCGAGATCCGGCACCTCACGTTCACCTACCCCGGCGCGACCCGCCCCGCGCTCCGCGAGGTCTCGCTCCGCATCCCCGCCGGACGCACCGTCGCGCTGGTCGGCCCGACCGGCTCGGGCAAGACCACCCTGCTCTCGATGCTGCTGCGCCTGACCGATCCGCCGCCCGAAAGCGTGTTCCTCGACGGCCGCGACGTCCGCATGTACACGCTGGCGGGCCTCAGGCGGCGCTTCGGCGTGGTGCCGCAGGAGACCTTCCTGTTCTCCGCCAATGTCGCCGACAACATCGCGTTCGGCGTCGAGTCCGCGAGCGAGGACGAGGTCAGGGACGCGGCCCGTATCGCGCATCTCGACGGCGACGTCCAGGGCTTCCCGCGCGCCTACGCCACGATGGTCGGCGAGCGCGGCATCACGCTCTCGGGCGGGCAGAAGCAGCGGACCGCGATCGCGCGCGCCGTCCTCAGGCGCCCGACGATCCTCCTGCTCGACGATTGTCTGTCCTCGGTCGACACCTACACCGAGGAAGCGATCTTGACCGAGCTCATGGGCGTGATGAAGACGCGCACGTCGATCCTCGTCTCCCACCGGGTCTCGACGGTGCGTCACGCCGACGAGATCGTGGTCCTGGACGACGGCCGGATCGTCGAGCAGGGCACGCACGAGACGCTGCTCGCGCACGACGGCACCTACGCCGAGCTCTACCGCCGCCAGCAGCTCGAAGACGAACTCGAGGCTTCCTGACATGGCCGAGCTCGACTATCACGAGGAAGAGGCCCTCGGCCGCGCCTACGACGCGCGGCTGATGCGCCGCCTGATGACCTATCTCGTCGCGTACAAGGGCCAGGTCGCGATCGCGACGGTGTTCGTGCTCGCCCAGGCCGGGCTCGCGATCATCGGGCCCTGGCTGGTCAAGGTCGCGATCGACGGCGACATCGCCGCGGGGAACTTCGCCGGGCTGAGCCAGATCGCGCTGCTCTACCTGTGCGTGCTCGCCGCCGAGTTCGTGGTCGGGTTCTTCCAGATGCTGATCATGCAGAACGTGGGCCAGTCGATCATGTACGACCTGCGGCTCGCACTCTTCGACAAGCTCCAGCGCATGTCGTTGCCGTTCTACGACCGGAACCCGGTCGGCCGGCTGATGACGCGTGTCACGAGCGACGTGGACGTGCTCAACGAGCTGTTCAGCTCGGGCGTGGTGACGATCGTCGGCGACGTCGTGACGCTGGTCGGCATCATGGTCGCGATCGTGCTCATGAATGCCGAGCTGTCGCTGGTCGCGTTCTCGGTGCTGCCGCTGATCTTCATCGTCACGCTGGTGTTCCGCGCGCGGGTGCGCACGACCTACCGCGAGGTGCGCACCGCGCTGGCGCGCATGAACGCGAACCTCCAGGAGAACCTCACCGGCATGACCACCGCGCACGTCATGAACCGCGAGGCGAAGCAGTTCGAGGGGTTCCGCCGGACCAACGCCGGGCACCGCGACGCGAACGTGCGCAGCATCTTCTACTACGCGATCTTCTTTCCCACGGTCGAACTGATCGGCGCGCTCGCGACCGCCCTGATCGTGTGGTATGGCGGCCGGCAGGTGATCGGCGGCGGCCTCACGCTCGGCGCCCTGGTCGCGTTCCTGCTGTACGCGCAGCGCTTCTTCCGCCCGATCTCGGACATGACCGAGAAGTACAACATCCTGCAGTCCGCGATGGCCTCGTCCGAGCGCATCTTCACGCTGCTCGACGACACGATCGAGGTCGCGCCCCCGGCGTCCCCGCGCATGGTCTCAGCGGTGCGCGGGGAAATCGTGTTCGACCACGTGCACTTCGCCTACCAGAGCGGTGAGGAGGTGCTCAAGGACGTGTCCTTCCGCGTCGCGCCCGGGGAGAAGGTCGCGATCGTCGGCGCCACGGGCGCCGGCAAGACCACGATCATCTCGCTGCTCACGCGCTTCTACGACGTGACGCAGGGATCGATCACAGTCGACGGCATCGACGTACGCGAGTGGGACGAGGCGCACCTCAGGCGCTCGATCGGTGTCGTGCTGCAGGACGTGTTCCTGTTCACCGGCACCGTGGAGGAGAACCTGCGTCTGGGCGACCCGATCCCGCGCGAGCGGCTCGAGGCGGCCGCGCGCGAGGTGCACGCCGACGCGTTCATCTCCCGCCTGCCCGGAGGCATGGACGCCGAGGTCAAGGAGCGCGGCGCCACGTTCTCGACCGGCGAGAAGCAGCTACTCGCATTTGCCCGCGCGCTCGCGTTCGATCCCAGGATCCTCGTGCTCGACGAGGCAACCTCGAGCGTGGACACGAACACCGAGCTCCTGATCCAGGACGCGCTGCACCGCC
>JBDTYW010000221.1:0-4486 GCA_040005445.1 Candidatus Eiseniibacteriota bacterium | reverse complement strand
ACCTCGGGCTGGTCGAGATGACGCGCCAGCGCGAGCGGCCCTCCCTGCTGGCGTACTACAGCGAGGATTGCGAGACCTGCGTGGGCGTGGGCAAGATCCTGTCGCTCGAGTCCGTGATGGTCAAGCTCGAGCGGCTTCTGCGCCGCGTGTCGGCCGCCGGCAAGGAGCGGGAGATCGTCGTGCGCGTGGCGCCCGACGTCGCGCTCTACATCCTCGAACACAACGGCCGCCGCCTGGCCGAGGTCGAGAAGCGCTACAAGGTGACGATCGACCTCAAGGATGATCCCCAGGTGCGGCGCGAGCAGGTCCGCCTGTTCTCGGCACGCAGCAAGCAGGAGATCACCGACCAGTACACGACGCGGTGAGCGACCCGCCGCCGCGATGAAGGCATACCCGCCCGACTCCGCCCGCCGCGCGCTGATGCTGTGGCCGGGCGGCGCGGACGCCGTGCGCACACTCGAGCGCATCGCCACCGCGGGCAATGACGTCTGGCGCTTCGACCATGCCGCCCGCCCGTACATCCTCCGCCTGACCCACGACGCCTGGCGCACGCGCGCGATGAACCTCGCCGAGTGCGCGTTCCTCGAACACGCGTTCGCGCGCGGCGCACGCGTCCATCGCCCGGTGCCCGCGCTCTCGGGCGCGCGGGTCGAGGCCGTGGACGACGCCTCGGCGAGCGTGTTCACGTGGGCGCCCGGCGATGAGGTGACGCGCGCCGACCCGCGCTGGGGCGAGCCCCTGTTCCGCGAGTGGGGGCGCGCGCTCGCCGACCTGCACGACGCCGCCGAGGGCTACGAGGGTCCCCCGCGCTGGGAGTGGCGGGACGAGGGGTTGCTGGCGGACGCCGACCGGATCCTGCCCGCGGCCGATGGGGAGATCCGCGCGCAGCGTGACGAGCTCGATGCCCGGCTCGCGGCGCTGCCGGTGACGCGCTCGAACTTTGGGTTGATCCACGCCGACTTTGCGCCGCCCAATTTCCGTTACGGCCCGGACGGCCGGATCACGAGCTTCGACTTCGGCAACCTGTGCCGCCACTGGTTCGTGTCGGACCTCGTGATCTCGTTCTCCACGCTGCGCGCCGACTCGCAGCGCGACCGGCTGCGGGGCTGGATCCTCGCAGGCTACACCGAGCGCCGCGCGCTCGATCCGGCGGCATGGGCCGAGCGCGACACGTTTCTGCGCCTGCGTATCCTGTACGTCTACCTGTCGCGCCTCGTGTGGTTCGGTCCCTCGCCCGGGGAGACCCGGCGGGAGACGCTCGCGCTCCTGCGCGCCCTCGTGCTCGAGCGCGTGACATGGCCGTGAGCCTGGAGCGGAGCCGGGTGGAGGTCCCCGGCGGATCGCTGGCGGTGACCCGCGCCGGGGAGGGCCCCGCGGTGGTGTTCCTGCACGGACTCGGCCTGAACGCCGCGATCTGGGAGCCGCAACTCGAGGCGCTCGCCCCGCGCCAGCTCGCGATCGCGTTCGATCAGCGCGGGCATGGGCAATCGAGCGCCGCGGACACACCCTACGCGCGACACGACGATGTCGTCGCCGTGCTCGACGCGCTGTCGGTTCGCGCTGCGCACCTCGTCGGCTCGTCGATGGGGGGCGAGGTCGCGCTCGATACGGCGCTCGCACATCCCTCGCGCGTCAGGTCGCTGCTCCTCCTGAGCCCCGCACTCGGGGGCTTTGCCTGGTCGCCCCGGTGGCGCGACTCGATGCGCGCGATGCGCGATGCCGCGAACGCCGGCGGGCCCGCGGCCGCGAAGGAGGCGTGGTGGGCGCACGCGCTCTTTGCCCCTGCGCGCGCGCGGGAGGAGAGCCGGGAGCGCCTGCGCGCGGCGGTGTTCGCGGACGCGGGGCGGCGCTGGAGCGAGCGCGACCCGGCGATCCCGCTCGAGCCGCCGGCCGCGGCGCGGCTCGACCAGGTGCGCTGTCCGACCACGATCCTGATCGGCGAGGACGACCTTGCGGACTTCCACGCGATCGCCCGCACGCTGGCTGCGGGCATTCCGCACGCGCGCCTGCGCACGATCAAAGGCGGCCACCTGCCGATGATCGAGTCCCCCGCGGAGACCGCCGCGCTGCTCGGGGAGATCCTCGATGCGGCGCCCCCGTCCGCTTGACTCGGGCGCGCGGCGCGCCGAGAATCGCCGCTCTCACGGGCCGCTGCGAAGCCGGCTCCCCGGAAGGACCACGGAGGTGCGCGTGAAGGGTATCCGGCGGTTCCTCGGGATCGCCTCGGCGCTGCTTGCCGCACTGGGGATCGTCTCGTGCAGTCCGAAGGCCGAGCCCCATCGCGCATTGAGCGAGCGCGAACGCGACTCGACGCTCGGCAAGTCGGTGATTCCAGGGGCCGCCGGCGTGACCCGCGCGCTCGAGGCCTCGGATTCGGCGGCGGCGCGCGCACAGCGCATGGACGGAACCGTCTCGGGACAGTGAATTGACATCGACGGGGCTTTCCGCGGAGCGAGCGGGGGAGTAGCTTCGGAGGCCGTCCCCCCCCGCAGGTCGCGTCACCCCTCTCTTTGGAGATTCCGCCATGACCGAGAAGACGACGTACGCGCCGGGCACGTTCTGCTGGCCCGAACTCTCGACCAGCGCGCAGGGCGCCGCCGAGACGTTCTACACCAAGCTGTTCGACTGGACGCTCAAGCTCACGCCGATGGGTGAGGACAGCCACTACACGATCTTCCTGAAAGGCGATCGCGACGTCGCCGCGGGCGCGCAGATGCAGCCCGAGACGGCGAAGGCCGGCGTGCCCACGCACTGGCTCTCCTACATCTCGGTCGCGAACGTCGACGAGACCGTGAAGCGGGCCGAGGCCCTGGGCGGCAAGTTGATCGCCGGGCCGTTCGACGTCATGGAGCACGGCCGCATGGCGGTGCTGTCCGACCCGAGCGGCGCCGCGTTCGCGCTCTGGCAGGCGAAGCAGCACCCGGGCGCCGCGCTGCTCGACGCGCCCGGATCCCTGGTGTGGACCGAGCTCGCGACCGACGACGTCCCGAAGGCCTGCGCGTTCTACACGAAGCTGATCGGCTGGACGACGCAGATCATGCCGATGGGCGCGCTCGAGTACACGCTGCTCAAGCGCGGGGACGTCCCCGCCGGCGGCGTGATGCCGCTGACCAAGGAGATGAGCGGCGTGCCGCCGCACTGGGGGGTGTACTTCGGCGTGACCGACTGCGACGCCACGGTCGCGAAGGCGAAGGGCCTGGGGGCGGCTGTGATCCAGCCCGGAGTCGACGTGCCGGGGGTCGGCCGCCTGGCCGTCCTCCGGGATCCCCAGGGCGGGACGTTCTCGATCCTGCAGGCGGCGAGCTAGGCGGGGCGCCCGGTCGACCGGTCCGCGGCGCCCGGTGGGGCCGCGGGCCGACCTCGCCCGACCGCTTTACGCCCGCGCGGATCGCTCTGCCCCGCAAGGGGATGGGCCCGCACCGGCTGGGCCGGTTCGCCGCCGGCCGCCGGGGAGCGTCGGCGGAGTTGACGCCCGGACCGCGAACTTGGTATAAACGCGTGGGTTTGCAGCACGTTGGGCGGAACTGCGGGCCACCGCCGTAAGCGCACCGGCCCGAGTCCCGCCTTTGTTGTTGGTCCGGCTGCGCCGGGACCACCCGGCTTCCGCCGGAACACGAGGAGAACGCTTCATGTACGCGATCGTCACGATCGCCGGCAAGCAGTGGAATCTCGAGCCCAAGCAGGTGCTCGAGGTCCCGTCGCTCGCGGCCGAGGAAGGCGCCACGGTCACGTTCGACCTGGTGCACCTCGTGGCCGACGCCGGCAAGGTCACGCTCGGCCGGCCCTACGTCGGCAGCGCGAAAGTCACGGCAATGGTCCTCGAGCACGGCCGTGGCAAGAAGCTCATCGTCGGCAAGTTCAAGCGCCGGAAAGACTATCGCAAGCGCAACGGCCACCGTCAGGGCTTCACGCGCATCGAGATCCAGTCCATCACCGCCTAAGGCAGGGTTCCCATGGCTCACAAAAAAGGACAGGGCAGTTCGCACAACGGACGCGACTCCAATGCCCAGCGACTCGGAGTGAAGGCGTACGGCGGCCAGCTCGTCCACGCCGGTTCGATCATCGTCCGCCAGCGCGGCACCGTGTTCCACCCGGGCGCGAACGTCGGCATGGGCAAGGACGACACGCTGTTCGCACTGGTGCACGGCACGGTGCGTTTCAGCCGCTGGGGCAGGCGCCGCCAGCGCATCGCGATCGAGCCCCTCAAGATCGACACGGCCGGCGGCGACGCCGCCAAGAACTGACGCGAGGCGGCGCGTGAACGTCAAGGTCTCGGTCGTCGGGGGCGGCAATGTCGGCGCGAACACCGCGCTCTACGTCGCCGAGCGCGGCCTCGCCGACGTCACGCTGATCGACATCGTCGAGGGCATGCCCCAGGGCAAGGCGCTCGACCTCACGCAGGCCGCGCCTTTGTGGCACTCGGGCGCGCGCGTGACCGGCTCGAACTCGCTCGACGACGTCAAGGGCTCGTCGGTGGTGGTGATCA
>JBDTYW010000220.1:0-4491 GCA_040005445.1 Candidatus Eiseniibacteriota bacterium | reverse complement strand
GGTGCCCATGCCGCCCTCGCCGAGTTGGCCGAGGATGACGTAGGGGCCGAGCGTTGCTCCGGTTTCGATCACAGGGCGATTCTAGGTTCTCGCGCCGCGACCGGCAAGGCTGCCGGCGGTCTCGGCGGGCGCGGGTTCGTGCGGGGAAGCCACGGGCCGGAGCGCCCGGCGCAGCACCAGCAGCGTGAGGTCGTCCGCGCGCTCGCGGCCGCCGCCGTGGTCGACCACGGCCTCGACCAGGCGATCGCGCACGGCCTCGGCTGACTCTCCGCGCGCGGCGGCGAGCAACTCGCGCACGCGCTCGGCGCCGAGCAGGCGGCCCTCGGCATCCATGGCCTCGCACAGGCCGTCGGTCGAAAACAGCACGAGGTCGCCGGGCGCAAGCTTCGCCCGCGCGGCCCCGAACGCCGCATCGGGGAACGGCCCCATGGGCGGGCCGCTCGGGTGCGCGAACGACTCGATGCCCGAGCCGTCGGCGCGCACGATCAGAGGCGCCTCGTGTCCCGCGATCGCGTATTCGAGCTCGCCCGTGCGCGGCTCGAGCACGGCATAGCAGGCGGTGACGAACTGCCCGGGCGGGATGTTCGCGGCGAGGCGCCGGTTCGCATCGAGCAGCACGCGCGATGGCGAATCGAGCGCCCCGGCGTCCACGTGCAGCAGCACGCGCAGCATCGCCATGACGACGGCCGCCGGCGCGCCGTGCCCCGAAACGTCCGCGATCAGGATGCCGAGGCGGCCGTCGCGCAGCGGGAAGAAATCGTAGTAGTCGCCGCCGGCCCGCGTGCTCGCGGCGTAGTAGGCGGCGAACGAGTATCCCGGCAGGTCGGGCGACGCCGTCGGCAGCATCGCGCGCTGGAGGTCGCCGACGATCGTCATCTCCCGGTCGAGCGAGCGGTACGAGCGCGCGAGGCGGTCGGCGAGGAGGCGCTCGCGCTCGAGGCCGCGCCGGACCGCGGCAAGCGCCCACACGACGACGAGGAAGAAGCCCGCCTGCATCGCCGTGTTCCACACCAGCACCTGCGGGTGGGTCGACTCGGCGCCGGTCCAGAGCGAGGCCACGAGCCAGGCGCCGGCCGAAACCACCGAGGCAACCGCCCCCGGGCCCCGACCCGCCCGCCAGGTCACGAGGCCGATGGGGACCAGGTAGAACAGGGAGAACGCGTAGTCCGAGCCGGTCGCGACGTCGGCCGCGAACACCAGCCCGACCAGCGCCAAACCGAGTGCGGACCAGCGCCAGGCTCTCCCGGACATGCGGGCCTCCGTGCCGGCGGCCGGACGTCCCCACCCGTGTGGCGGGGAACGCGCCTGGACGCATGCCGGATCATGGCACTCCCGA
This sequence comes from Candidatus Eiseniibacteriota bacterium, assembly GCA_040005445.1. Lineage (GTDB taxonomy): Bacteria > Eisenbacteria > RBG-16-71-46 > RBG-16-71-46 > DASYSL01 > JANPEF01. The sequence goes on along the minus strand of JBDTYW010000220.1, from coordinate 3,155 downwards.
TCCGGCCCGCGATGTCAGTCCTCTGACAAGCCGCTTCTGATATTCTGGCGATCGCCCTTTCCCTACTCGGAGGAACCCAATGTCCACCATGACGTCCGCCGGCGCCCTGCTCGACCGGCTCGGTGTGCGCCCCGTGAACGCGGGCGCCTCTCACGGCCAGTGGCTCGACACCCGGGGCCCGGAACTGGTCTCCACGAACCCGGCCACCGGCGAGCCGATCGCGCGCGTGCGCCAGGCCCTCGCCGCCGACTACGAGAGCGTGATGGAGGCCGCGACCCGCCGGTTCGAGAGCTGGCGCACCGTGCCTGCGCCGCGTCGCGGCGAGATCGTGCGCGCACTCGGCAACAAGCTCCGCGAGCACAAGGACGACCTCGGCCGACTGGTTGCGCTCGAGAACGGCAAGATCCTCTCCGAGGGCCTGGGCGAAGTGCAGGAGATGATCGACATCTGCGATTTTGCGGTCGGGCTTTCGCGCCAGCTCTACGGCCTGTCGATGCACAGCGAGCGCCCGAGCCACCGCATGTACGAGCAGTGGCAGCCGCTCGGCGTGGTCGGCGTGATCTCGGCCTTCAACTTTCCGGTCGCGGTGTGGGCGTGGAACGCGGCGCTCGCCGTCGTGTGCGGCGATCCCGTCGTGTGGAAGCCCTCGCACAAGGTGCCGTTGGCGGCGATCGCGGTGCAGAACCTCTGCCATCAATTGATGGAGGAGTTCGACACGCCGGGCCTGTTCGGCATGGTCATGGGATCGGTCGACGAGGTCGGCGAGCGCATGGTCGCGGACCCGCGCCTGCCCCTGATCTCCGCCACCGGCTCGACGCGCATGGGCCGCCGCATCTCCGCGGTGGTCGGCCCGCGCATGGGCCGCACGATCCTCGAACTCGGCGGCAACAATGCGATCGTCGTGCTCGATGACGCCGACCTCGATCTCGCGGTGCGCGCCGTCACGTTCGCCGCGTGCGGCACGGCCGGGCAGCGCTGCACCACCACGCGCCGGTTGGTCGTCCAGAAGGGCGTGGCGAAGGACGTGATCGAGCGCCTGAAGAAGATCTACGCCTCGATCCGCATCGGCGATCCGCTCGACCCCGCGACGCTGATGGGGCCGCTGGTCGATGAGCACGCGGTCGCCGACTATCTCAAGGCGCTCGAGCAGGTGAAGACCGAGGGGGGCTCGATCCTCTACGGCGGCAAGAAGATCGACCGTCCGGGGCACTTCGTCGAGCCCACGCTCGTGGCCGCCCGCGCAGACATGAAGATCGTGCAGGAGGAGACATTCGCGCCGATCCTCTATGTCATCGAGGTGGCGGACGTGGACGAGGCGATCGCCGTCAATAACGGCGTGCCGCAGGGCCTGTCCTCGGCGATCTTCACGCGCGACGTGCTCGCGGCCGAGCGTTTCCTGTCGGCGCTCGGGTCCGATTGCGGGATCGCGAACGTCAACATCGGCACCTCGGGGGCGGAGATCGGCGGGGCGTTCGGCGGCGAGAAGGACACGGGCGGCGGCCGCGAGGCCGGCTCGGACAGCTGGAAGCTCTACATGCGCCGCCAGACGGTGACGATCAACTACGGCAAGGAACTTCCGCTCGCGCAAGGGGTACACTTCGACGTCTAGATCGGAAGTCCGTCATTGAACTGAAAGGCATCCTTGGCAACCCATCGCGCCTGGAACTCCTTGCTGCCTGCCGGGGTCGCTATCGCCCTGGTTTTCACCGCGGCCGCCGTCTCCGCCGGCCCGTCGACCTGGACGGGGAATGGCCCACGTGCGCGCAGCCTCGAGGCGATCGCGCGCGACCCGCTGCAGCCCGCGCGCATGTGGGCCGCCGCGTTCGGCGCGGGCGTCTACCGCTCGCTCGACGGCGGCGCCACCTGGACCGCGTATCGCAGCGGCCTGACGAACACCTTCGTACGCTGTCTCGCCGACAATCCCGCGCATCCAGACTCGATCTGGTGCGGCGCGAACGACGGCGTGTTCCTCAGCGTCGACGGGGGAGTGCGGTGGAGTCTCGCGCTGGCGACGACGGGCTCGGTGCGCGGGATCACCCTGCAGCCGGCGCGGCCGTCCACGGTCTATGCTTCGACTTACGGCGACGGCATCTTCAAGTCGATCAACGGCGGCCTCTCCTGGTCGGCGATCGACCTCGGCCTCGCGAACCCGAACGTGCGCGGCGTTGCGGTCGATCCCTCCCGCACCAACCACCTGCTGAGCGCGACCGGGACGGGATCGGGGATCGAGCAGAGCCAGGACGGGGGCCTGAACTGGAGCGTCCTGGCCGACACGACGGCGAGCGCGGGAGCCGCGGAAAGCGTGGTCTTCGACGGGCTCGGTCCGCTGCGCGTCTACGCCGGGACGTTCGGTCGGGGGGTGCTCCGGAGCCTCGACGGGGGGACGAACTGGACGACGATCAACCGCGGACTCGGCGACCTGCGCACGCGCGCGCTCGTGCTCGCGGACACGGTCCGTTACGTCGGGACGCAAGGGAGCGGAGTGTTCTGGACCAGCCTCACGGACACAGTCTGGCATCCCGCGGGCGCCGGGATCACTGCACCGACCGTCGACGCCCTGTTCGCCTCGCCGTCGAATGCGGCGCAAGTCTGGGCCGGCACCGACGGCGGCGGCCTGTTCCGCAGCGACAATCGCGGGAGTTCGTGGACGCAGCTCGACGGCGGCCTCTTGTCGACCTACGGATTCGCGCTTGCGGTGCGCCCTTGGACCCATGCGCTCTACGCCGGCCTCGGATTCGGCGACCAGTTCTGGAAGAGCACCGACGGCGCGGTGAGCTGGACCCGGGCGCGGTTCCTGTTCTCGCGCGATTCGGAGCACGCCGTCGCGGTCGATCCGGCCGCCGCGACGACGCTCTACCTCACGGCGTACGGATCCGGGGTCTACCGCAGCACGGACGACGGCGCCACGTGGGAGAACCCCGACAGCCTCGGTGGAACGCTCGGCAACCCCTTCGTGCGTGCGCTCGTTGCCTGGCCGGCCCAGTCCGGTCACCTGCTCGTCGGGACCGGAGCCGGGCCGTTCGAATCGCTCGACGGCGGCGCGACGTGGGTCTCACGTGCGGGGAACCTGCCGGCTTCGTTCGGCGTGCACGCGCTCGCGATCCGGCCCGGTTCGCCGACGTCGTTGTTCGCTGGCAACGACAGCGCCGGCGTCT
>JBDTYW010000219.1:0-4497 GCA_040005445.1 Candidatus Eiseniibacteriota bacterium | reverse complement strand
GCTGCTCGCTGACCGCGCAGCAGCCCGAGAACAACATCGTGCGCACCGCGATCGAGGGGCTCGCCGGCGTGCTCGGCGGCACGCAGTCGCTGCACACCAACTCGATGGACGAGGTGCTCGCGCTGCCGAGCGACAAGGCGGTCAAGATCGCGCTGCGCACGCAGCAGATCCTGGCGTACGAGATGGGCGTCACGAGCACGATCGATCCGCTCGCGGGCTCGTACTTCGTGGAGAGCCTGACGAACCGCCTGGAACAGCAGGCCGAGGAGATCTTCGCCGCGGTCGACGCCCAGGGCGGCACGGTCGAGGCGATCGAGAAGGGCTGGTTCCAGCGCGAGATCCACAAGGCGAGCTACCGCTACCAGCAGGAGATCGAGCGCAAGCAGCGCATCATCGTCGGCGTGAACGAGTTCATCGAAGCCGACGAGAAGACCGAGATTCCGCTGCTCTACATCGACCCGCAGGTCGAGAAGGACCAGGTCGCTTCGCTCAAGCAGCTGCGCGAGACGCGCGACCATGATCTCGTGACGCGGCGCCTCAAGACGCTCACCGACGCCTGCCCGAACGAGTCCACGAACCTGATGCCGTTCATCATCGATGCCGCGCGGGCCTATGCCACCGAGGGCGAAATCCGCAACGCGATGCGCGTCCATTTCGGCGACTACCATGAACCCGCCGAGTTCTAGGTCCCCGGAGGTCCCGAGATGAATTCGAAGATTCGCGTGCTGGTGGCGAAGCCGGGCCTCGACGGCCACGACCGCGGCGCCAAGGTGGTGGCGGCCGCGTTTCGCGACGCCGGATTCGAGGTGATCTACACCGGCCTGCACCAGACGCCCGACCAGATCGTCGAGGCCGCGATCCAGGAGGACGTCGACGTGGTCGCGCTCTCGATCCTCTCGGGCGCGCACATGACGTTGTTCCCCGCGATCCAGGACCTGCTCGTCAAGCAGGGCGCGACCCACCTCCTGCTCACCGGTGGCGGCATCATCCCGCCGCAGGACATCGAGACGCTCACGAAGCGCGGGATCGGCAAGCTGTTCGGCCCGGGAAGCCCGACGACCGACGCGATCGAGTACATCAAGGAGTGGTGCGCGGCGCATCCGCGGACCACCTAGGCGCCCGGGGATGAGCGACGCCCCGCGGTTCGTGGTGGCCCTCTCGGGCTCCCCGCGCGCGGGATCGAACACCGACGTGCTGGTCGAGGCCGCGCTCCTCGGGGCGCGCGAGGCCGGCGCGGAGACGCTGCACCTGGCGGCGCGCGACCTGCGGGTGATGGCCTGCCAGGCGTGCGGCCCGGATCCGACCGGCGGCCAGGGCTACTGCGTGTATCGCGACGACATGGACCAGGTCTATCCCGCGCTCGAGCGCGCCACCGGCGTGCTGGTCGCCACGCCGGTCTACTTCAGCGGGGTCTCGGCGCAGCTCAAGCTCGTGATCGACCGCTGCAACTGCGTCACGCCCGTGATCGTGGGCGAGTCCGGCCGGACCGAGTTCCGCCGCCAGTGGGCGCGCACGCGGCGCGGCGGACTGATCGTCGTGCTGGGCGCGAGCGATACGCCCGAGCCTTCGCGCCTGACCGCGCGCGGGTTCCTGTCGTGGGTCGGGGGCCGATTGCTCGAGACGCTGGTCTATCGCCACGACGACGTGGACCTCGGCGCGGTCGCCGGCGACTCGCAATGGATCGGCCAGGCGCGCGCACTCGGCAAGGCGCTCGCGGGCCCGCCGCTCGAGCCTGCGGCCGCCGCCGCGGCCGGCGGCACGGGGCTGTTCACGGGAACGCATGTCGGGGGAGCGATTCCCCCGCGCCCGAAACCGGGCGAGGGAGGCGCATGAACAAGGTCGTGGCCGACGCCGCCGCCGCGCTCACGCGCGCGGGGCTTGTGGACGGGGGGACCGTGCTCGCCGGTGGGTTCGGCCTGTGCGGCATCCCCGAGAACCTGATCGCCGGCATCCGTGCGCTCGGGGTCAAGGACCTGACGGTGGTCAGCAACAATTGCGGCGTGGACGATTTCGGGCTCGGGTTGCTGCTCGAGACGCGGCAGATCCGAAAGATGGTCAGCTCCTACGTCGGCGAGAACGGGACGTTCGAGCGCCAGTATCTCGATGGCACGCTCGAGGTCGAGTTCGTGCCCCAGGGCACGCTCGCCGAGCGCATTCGGGCCGGCGGCGCCGGGCTCGGCGGATTCTATACGCCCACCGGCTATGGCACGATCGTCGCCGAGGGCAAGGAGTGCAAGGAGATCGACGGGCGCTGGTACGTGCTCGAGAAGCCGATCATGGGCGACCTCGCGATCGTCAAGGCGTGGCGGGGCGACGCGATGGGCAACCTCGCGTATCGTTGGAGCGCGCGCAATTTCAACCCGATGATGGCGACGGCCGCGCGCCACACCATCGCGGAAGTCGACGCGTTGGTCCCCGTGGGTGCGCTCGATCCCGACCAGGTGCACACGCCCGGCGTCTACGTCGACGCGCTGTTCGAGGGCGTGAACGAGGAGAAGCGCATCGAGCAGCGGACGGTGCGCCCGCGCGCGTCGGCAGAGGGGCGATCGTGAGCCGTGACCTCATTGTGCGCCGCGCCGCGCAGGAGTTGCGCGACGGCTACTACGTGAACCTCGGCATCGGCATGCCCACCCAGGTCGCGAACCTCGTGCCGCCCGGCATGACGGTCTCGTTCCAGAGCGAGAACGGCATCCTGGGCGTCGGTCCGTTCCCGCTCGAGGGTGAGGAGCAGGCCGACCTGATCAACGCCGGCAAGCAGACCGTGACCGTGCTGCCCGGCGCTTCGTTCTTCTCGAGCGCCGACTCGTTCGCCATGATCCGCGGCGGGCACATCGACCTGTCGATCCTCGGCGCGATGGAGATCGACGAGCAGGGCAACCTCGCGAACTGGATGATCCCCGGCAAGATGGTCAAGGGAATGGGCGGCGCGATGGACCTGGTCGCCGGCGCGCGCCGGGTGATCGTGACCATGCAGCACGCCTCAAAGGACGGCGCCTCGAAGATCCTCGAGCGCTGCTCCTTGCCGCTGACGGGCGTGAAGGTGGTGCACCGCGTGATCACCGAGCTCGCGGTCCTCGACGTGACGCCCCGGGGCCTGGCGCTGGTCGAGCGCGCGCCGGGTGTGTCGGTCGAGCAGATCGTGGCCGCGACCGCCGCGAAGCTCGTCGTTCCACCGAGCGTGCCGGAGATGGCGCTGTGATCGGCGGGGCCGAGTGAACGCGGCGTCGCGCGATCGTGCGGTGTTTGGTTCCGCGCTGGCTCTCGGTGCGCTGGGGTGGATCGCGACCGCGCTCGGTGGCGCCATGTCTCTCGCGGTCTACTACTTCGCGGTCATTCCTCTCACGCTCGCGCTCCTGCCGTTCTTCGGCTACCTCGCGTCACGCGGGGCCTGGCGCTGGCCGGCGCTGGTGTTCGGCGCCCAACTGGCGACCATGATTGCGCTGCGCACGCTGCCGATCGGAGGTCTTCGGGGGATCGAGCCGCTGGCGCTGGCACTTTTTGCGCTGTTCGCAGGGCTCGGGCTCGGCCCGACCTACCTCGGCGTCGCGCTGCGCCGGGCGCGCCAACGCCGGCGAGCCGCCCGCTTTGCCGCCGCGGCCCGGCGGGCCGAATTCTCGCTCCAGGCGGACGATCCTCGCTAGCCACGGGCCACACATTTCCTCCACTTCTGACTCCAACCCCGCGCGCGACCGCGCTGTCCAAGGGGGTGCATGGATCCAGTCGGTCCGGACGCAACGCTCCTGAGCCCGCCCCCGGCGCCCGCCGCCGGCCCGAGCTCCTGGCAGGCGGATGCCGCGGATGCGTCGCGCGCCGCCGGCGGGGATTTCCGCGCCTTCGAGCGCCTGTACCGGGCCCACGTCAACCGGATCCATGGCCTCGCCCGGCGCATGCTGTGCGCGGACGAGGCCGGCGAGGCGACCCAGGACGTGTTCGTGCGCGCGTGGCAGAAGATCGGCCTGTACCGTGGCGAGGCCGCGTTCGGGACCTGGTTGCATCGGCTAGCCGTCAACGTGCTGCTCGGTCGCCGGCAGGCGCTCAAGTTGCAACGCGAGCGCCACCTCGAGGACGACAGCGCGCTCGAGCTCCTGCCCGCGCGGGTGACGCGGACGAGCGACCTGGGCGTCGACTTCGAGGCCGCGCTCGACCGCCTGCCCCCCGGGGCCCGCCAGGTATTCGTGCTGCACGATGTCGAAGGCTACCGGCACGAGGAGATCGCACAATTCCTCGGCGTGACGACCGGAACGACCAAGGCCCAGCTCCACCGCGCTCGGATGCTCCTGCGCGGACATCTCGAAGCCTGAACCAGGAGTGAACTCGAAAGTGAACGCCCAGCTCGATCCCTGGACCGACCGACTCTCCGATCGCATCGACGGCTCGCTCAGCGACGAGGAGCGGAGCCTGCTCGATGCGCACCTCGTCACGTGCGGCGATTGCCGCGCGGCGTTGGTCGAGCTCGAGCGGGTCGTGGCCCTCGCCCGGGCGCTGCCCGAGCGCGCG
>JBDTYW010000218.1:0-4511 GCA_040005445.1 Candidatus Eiseniibacteriota bacterium | reverse complement strand
TCGAGCCCGCTGCTCGAGGACGTCTCGGTCGCCGGCGCGTCGGGCGTGTTGCTCAACATCACGGGCGGTCGCGACCTCACGCTGCACGAGGTCAACGAGGCCTCGAGCGTCGTGATCGAGGCCGCGGGCGAGGATGCGAACGTCATCTTCGGCGCAGTGATCGATCCGGCGCTTGACGGGGAGATCGTGATCACGGTGATCGCGACCGGCTTCGGCGCGCCGGCGCCGACGACGCTCGGCTCGTTCGACCGCACGCACGAGCGCACGCACGAGCGCACGCTGTCGCGTCCGTCGAGCGGCTTCGCCGACCGCGGCCTGCACGGCGGCGGTTTCGGCAACGCGCCCACGCCAGCTTCGCAGCATGCCGTCGAGCCGGACTCGGCCGTGCTCACGCTGTCGGGTGAGCCCGCGCCGGAAGCGTCGACCGAGGAGCTCAAGCGTCCGAGCAGCTGGCGGACCCAGTCCAACACGGTGCGCCGCCCGACGCGTTTCGGCGGCGATCACGACAATTTCGACGTGCCTGCATTCTTGCGCAAGCAGCAGGGGTAGGGCAGCCCAGGAAGGGAGCAAGTGCCATGGCGTTCTGGTCGGGGTTCAAGCGGCTGGGCAAGCAGCGCGATTACCAGCGCGGCATCATGCATTACAACCGGGGCGAGTACGCGGAGGCCGCGCTCGCGTTCGAGCAGGCGCTGGCGTCGATGACCGACCCGGCCGACCCGCAGTACAGCCTGGGCGCGTTCTACGCGGCGGAGGCGCGGGCCAATCTCGGGCTCGCGCGCTTCCAGGCGGGAGACGACGCGCGCGCGGAGGAGGACTTCAAGCGCGCGCTCGAGAAGAACCCGAATTACCCGGACCTGCATTACTACGTCGCGCTCCTGGCCGAGCGCGGCGGCAGGCCCCGGGAGGCGGCGGGTCCGCTCGAGGCGGCGCTCTCGCTCAATCCGGAGTACCTCGAGGCGCGCTTGCTTTACGCGGTCGTGCTCTCGCAACTGGGGGATGCCGCGCGTGCCCGGGCCGAGCTCGAGCGCTGCGTGGCGCTCGGGTTCGAGTTGCCGCCGGGCCTCGTGCTCGACGCCGCGGCGCCACTCGGTCCGCTCGACTGGAAGGCGTTGCGCACCCAGGCCACCCGCCGCAGCGAGGCGGCGCGACAGGTCGCGACCGCGGTCGAGCACTACGAGCAGGGCAAGCGCTCGGAGGCGATCGCCGCGCTCGAGAAGGCAGCGGAGGCCGAGCCGAAGTTCGCCGATATCCGATGCCGGCTGGCGACGCTGCTGGCCGAGGACGGGCGGCACGAGGACGCGCGCGTGCAGCTCGAGATCGCACTCGCGATCAATCCGCGCTACCTCGAGGCGCGCACGCGGCTCGGGCTCGCGCTGCTGTTCCTTGGGCGCCCGCTGGATGCCGACGGCGAGTTCACGCAGGCGCTCGCCCAGGCGCCGGACGACGCCGATCTCCACTACTTCCGCGCAGCCTCGCGCTTCACGCTCGCGGACCTCGACGGGGTCGACGCTGCGCTCTCCGAGGTGCTGTCCCGCCAGCCGCGCATGGCGCGGGCGCAGCGCCTCAAGGGCCTGTGCCAGGTCGCGCGCGGGCGCCACGAGGAGGCGCTGGCCACCCTGCACGACGCGCTCGAGGACGGGCGCGAGCTGCCGGCGGCGGCGGTCGACCTCGGCGTGCTGCTGCTCGAGCGCGGCAAGGCCCGCGACGCGCAGAAGGCGTTCGAGCGCGCGCTCCACTGGCTGCCGGACACGCCGGACGTGCACTTCGGACTGGCACAGGCGCTGATCGCCGCAAACGATCTCGAGGCCGGCTCGGCGCGGCTCGCGCGATGCATCGAGCTCGACCCGGGACATGGTCCGGCGCGCTATCGCCTCGGTCAGATCCACCTCAGGAAGGGCCGCATCGACGAGGCGCGCCGCGCGTTCGACCAGGCGCTCAAGGTGGTACCGCACTACGCCGACGTGCACAGGGCGCTCGGCGAGGCGTGCGAGAAGGTGGGCGACCTGCCCGGCGCCGAACGGGCATACCGGGACGCGCTCGCGATCAACGGCAATTTCACGGATGCAAGGCTTGCACTCGCCGGCGTGCTGGCCCGGCGCGGGGCGACCGAGGCGCAGGACGTGGTGCGCGGGACGCGCGATTACGACCCGCTCAACTCGCGGGCCCGGGCGCTCGACGAGCGCCGGCTGGCGGAACTGCTGGAGGAGGGCGTGTCCTCATAGGCACGCCACGACAGGGAGGTGTCATGCTGACCCACGATCGAACGGTACGCGCGGTCCGCTACCTGGCCGCGCTCTACCTGCTCTGCACCGCCGCCCGTCTCGCCTGAGCCATTTGCCCGGGCGGGGCGCTGGGAGGCAACCGCTTCGCATTTTCCCCGTAGGGGGCTAGGATTCCCCGGTCCCGGCGCGCCCCGCGCCTCACCGGCCACCCCCTGCAAGGAACCGCCATGTCCGCGATGCACGAAGTCGACTACGAGATCCTCGGCGACGACCTCCAGTTCGTGAAGATCGAGCTCGACCCCGGAGAAGCCATCGTCGCCGAGGCGGGCGGCATGATGTACATGGAAGACGACATCGGGATGGAGACGATCTTCGGCGACGGCTCGAAGCAGAACCAGGGCGTCGTCGGCGCCCTGATGGGCGCGGGCAAGCGCCTGCTGATCGGCGAGTCGCTGTTCATGACCGTGTTTGCGAACCAGGGCACGCAGAAGCGCAAGGTCGCGTTTGCCGCGCCGTACCCCGGCAAGATCGTGCCGGTCCACCTCGCCGAACTCGGCGGCGAGCTGATCGCCCAGAAGGACTCGTTCCTGTGCGCGGCCAAGGGCGTGTCGATCTCGATCGCGTTCCAGAAGCGGCTCGGCGTCGGCCTTTTCGGCGGCGAGGGTTTCATCATGGAGCGGCTCACCGGTGATGGCTGGGCGTTCCTCAATGCCGGCGGCACGATCGAGACCCGCGACCTCGCCGTCGGCGAGACGCTGCGCGTCGACACGGGCTGCATCGTCGCGCTCGCGCGCACCGTGGATTACGACATCGAGCTGGTCAAGGGCGTCAAGTCGTGGATCTTCGGCGGCGAAGGACTGTTCTTCGCGACGCTGCGCGGGCCCGGGCGGGTGTGGATGCAATCGCTGCCGCTGTCGCGCCTGGCGGGCCGCATCTACGCCGCCGCACCGCAGAAGGGCGGCCGCAAGGAGGAGGGCTCGATCCTCGGTTCGCTCGGCAACCTGCTCGACGGGCGGGAGTAGCGCGCCCCCCGATTCGCCTTGGAAAACCAGGGGCCCCGCGTCCGGGAGGATGCGGGGCCCCGAGTTGCTTACTGCCGGTTCGCCGGGCTAGGCGACCTTCGTCTTGCGCACGGCCTTCTGGACCTTGTTGGCCTTGAGGCAGCGCGTGCAGACCTTCATCTGCTGGGCGCGGCCGTTGACCAGGGCACGCACGTTCTGCAGATTCGGGTTCCAGACGCGGCGCGACACGTTGTGCGCGTGGCTGATCTTGTTGCCGCGCTGCACGCCCTTCGAACAGATGTCACAGGCTCGAGCCACAACTTCCTCCTTGCACGACACGGAAACGCGGGCCTGAGGGGCCCGCGGGGAAAGCCGACCGGGGGAATGTAGCATGCTCGCGGGCGTCCCCGCAAGCGCCCGGAAAGCCTTGCCGACAGGCGCCTTAGCGGCGGGGCCGCGGGGTCCGGGGCGCGCCGATCCCGGCCAGGCCGTCGGGCACGCCCGGGCGGCGCTCGAGGAAGGGGACCCGCCGGCCGCCCGCGTACTCGAGCCGGTAGGTGCGGAAGAAGTCCCCGCTCGAGGCCAGCAGCTCGATTTCGCCCTGCCCGCGCGGGCCCGCCGCGGCGGCTTTCAGCGAGTCGCGCTCCACCGGCCGGGTGGCGTCGAGCGCGTCCTCGAGCGCGGTCCCGCTCCATGCCCGGCCGTTGACCGCGACCAGCCGGCACCCCGGCGGTAGCCCCGCGCGCGCGGCGGGGGAGTCCGGCAGCACGTCCGGCACCCGGCCGTCCTTGCCCACCCGAAAGCCGAGCGAGAACCGGTAGTCCGCCCGCTCCGACTCGGCCGCGAGCGCGTCGAGGTGGTCGCTTGAGGAGTCATGGAACGCCAGCCGCCAGCCCGCCGCCTCGAGGCCGGCGAGCGGGGCGTGGACGCGCACCGAGTCGATGCGCTCGGCGAGGAAGCCGTCCCAGTCGAGCGGGGCGATCCGTGCGAGCGCCGCGACCACGTCGCCGCGCGTGTAGGGAACGACCGCCGGCGGCCCGGCCGGCCCGCCGAAGAACGCGCGGCAAAAGTCGTCGAGCGAGCGCTTGCCCTTCGTCCGCGCCCGGATCTCCATGTCGGCCTCGAGCCAAACCAGCGCGCCCTCCGCATAGTAGTCCTGGCCGCGCCGCCAGGTCGCCCACGCGGCGGGGGCGGTATTGAGCAGCGGCGCCGCGACCGCCGTGTCGATCAGCGGGCGCCAGCGCCGGCCGGCCAGCGCCTCGAGCGCCGCGGCATCGAGCGCGAGCTC
>JBDTYW010000217.1:0-4524 GCA_040005445.1 Candidatus Eiseniibacteriota bacterium | reverse complement strand
GTACGCGGTGCGCGCGATGGAGCAGATCTCGCGCGACGCGCTCGCCGAGGCCGGCCGCGCGCCCGAGGACCTGGTCGCGCTCATCCCGCACCAGGCGAACAGCCGCATCATCAACGCCACCGCCGAGCGCCTCGGGGTGCCGGTGGAGAAGGTGATGATGAACATCGAGCGCTACGGCAACACCTCTGCGGCGTCGGTGCCGATCCTGCTCGACGAGGTCGTGCGCGCCGGCCAGATCAAGGACATGGACCTGATCGAGCTGGTCGCGTTCGGCGGCGGCGTGACCTGGGGCGCCGGGGTGATCGAGTGGAACCCGAAGGCCGCGTGGCCGATCACCGGCCGCGAGGCGCGCAGCTCGATCGCCGCGGTCAAGACCGGAGCGCCCGCTTGAAGCTCGCATTCCTGTTCCCTGGCCAGGGTTCGCAGGCGGTCGGCATGGGCAGGGCCCTCGCCGACGCGTTCCCCTCGGCGCGCGCGGTGTTCACCGAGGCCGACGAGGTTCTCGGCTTCGCGCTGACCGAGCTCATGTGGAACGGCCCCGAGGACGCGCTCAAGCGCACCGAGGTCGCGCAGCCCGCGCTGCTCACGCACTCGGTCGCAGCGCTGCGCGTCGCGACCGAGCGCGGGCTCAAGGCGTCGTACGCCGCGGGCCACTCGCTCGGCGAGTACAGCGCGCACGTCGCCGCGGGCTCGCTAAGCTACGCCGACGCGCTGCGCCTGGTGCGCCGCCGCGGCGAGTTGATGGCCGCCGCCGGCGACCAGAACGCCGGCACGATGGCGGCGATCCTCGGCCTGGACGGCGCGCTGGTCGAGGCGGCGTGCGCCGAGGCGACGCTTGAGGGCAAGGGCACCGTGGTCGCGGCGAACTTCAACTCGCCAGGCCAGGTCGTGATCTCGGGCGCGGTCGACGCGGTCGAGGTCGCGATGGCGCTGTGCAGGGAGAAGGGTGCGAAGCGCGCGATCCGCCTACCCGTCGCCGGTGCGTTCCACTCGCCTTTGATGGGCCCCGCGACCGAGGGCCTCGTGGCCGCGCTCGCGCAGGTGCCGGTCAAGGACGCGCAGATTCCCGTGGTGGCGAACGTCGATGCGCGGCCGGTGACGGCGGCGCAGGACGTGACCGACCGCCTCGGCCGCCAGCTGCTCGGCGCCGTGCGCTGGGAGGAGTCGATGCGCGCGCTGGTTGCCGAGGGCGTGACCGGCTTCGTCGAGCTGGGCAGCGGCCGCGTGCTGCGCGGGCTGCTCAAGTCGATCGCCCCCGAGAGCAAGAGCGCGAACGTGGACGACCCGGCGAGCCTCGAGGAGACGCTCGCTGCGTTCGGACAGGAGGCGCGGGCGTGAGCCGGGTGCTGGAAGGGCAGGTCGCGATCGTCACCGGCGGCGCGACCGGCATCGGCCGCGCGGTGGTCGACGCCCTGACCGCCGCCGGCGCGAACGTCACGATCGTGGCGCGCAACCTGGAGCGCGCGCAGATCGCCGCCGGCGAGGTGCTCGACCAGGGCGGTCACGCCGACGCGCTCGCTGCCGACGTCACGGACGAGGCGCAGGTCAATGCGGCATTCGAAACCGTCCTGAAGGCGCAGGGGCGGCTGGATGTCCTGGTGAACAACTCCGGGGTGACGCGGGACGGGCTGATCCTGCGCATGACCGACGCGCAGTGGGACGAGGTGATCGACACCAACCTCAAGGGCGTGTTCCACTGCTGCCGCGCCGCGGCGCGCACGCTGCTCAAGCAGAAGAGCGGGCGCATCGTGAACATCACCTCGGTGGTGGGCGTGATCGGTAACCCGGGCCAGGCCAATTACGTCGCGTCGAAAGCCGGCGTGATCGGCCTGACCAAGGCGCTGGCGCGCGAGTTCGCGCCGCGAGGAGTGACGGTCAACGCGGTCGCGCCGGGCTTCATCAAGACGGCGATGACCGATGCGCTCACCGAGGAGCAGAGCTCCGCGATGGGCACGGCGATCCCTCTCGGCCGCTTCGGTGATCCTGCCGACGTGGCTGCGGTGGTTCGTTTCCTGGCCTCGCCCGAGGCCGGCTACGTGACCGGACAGGTCTGGCACGTGGACGGCGGGATGGTGATGGCCTGATGCTGCACAAACCGAAGGAGGAGGTGAACGGAATGGCTTATAGCGAAGAGAAGGCCAAGGAGATCATCGCCAAGGAGCTCGAGGTCACCCTGGACCAGCTCACGCCGGATGCCAAGTTCATCGAGGATCTCGGCGCTGACTCGCTCGACACGGTCGAGCTGGTCATGGCGCTCGAGGAGGAGTTCGGCCTCGACATTCACGACGAGGACGCCGACAAGTTCAAGACCGTCGGCGACGCGCTGAACTACCTCAAGCAGCACACGCAGTAACGACGACGCGCCGCGCGGATCGGGAGACGCCCTCGGGGCGCCCGGTCCCAGCGCGCCGTCCGGTCCTGGCCTACAACAAGGGAAACGCGTGAACAGGGACAAGGACATCAAGGTCGTCATTACCGGCATCGGCGCGATCACTCCTCTTGGCAACGATGTCGAGACGATGTGGTCCAACCTGGTTGCCGGCACAAGCGGGGTGACGCCGATCACCCGCTTCGATGCCACGGCGTACGCGACGCGCATCGCGGCAGAGGTCAAGGACTTCGATCCGACCCTCTACATGGAGCGCAAGGAGGCGAAGCGAAACGATCGCTTCGTCCAGCTCGCAGTCGGCGCGGCCCGCCAGGCCGCCGCCCACGCACGCCTCGACGTGCCCGCCCTCGACGCCAATCGCATCGGCGTGATCGTGGGGTCGGGTATCGGTGGCATCGAGACCTTCGAGGCCCAGCACACCAACCTGATGGAACGCGGGCCTGATCGCGTCAGTCCCTTCTTCATCCCGATGATGATCAGCAACATGGCCTCCGGCCAGGTGTCGATCGCCCTCGGGGCCAAGGGTCCGAACTTCACGACCGTCTCGGCCTGCACGTCGTCGGCCAACGCGATCGGTGAAGCGCTTCGGATCCTGCAGCACCACGACGCGGACGTCGTCATCGCAGGTGGGGCGGAAGCCACGGTGTCGCCAATGGCGATCGCCGGGTTCTGCTCCATGAAGGCGATGTCCACACGGAACGACGAACCCACCCGGGCCTCACGGCCCTTCGACGCGGAACGCGACGGATTCGTCATGGGCGAAGGAGCTGTCATCCTCGTCCTCGAGACCGCAGAGCATGCAGCCAGGCGCGGTGCGCCCGTGATCTGCGAGCTGGCGGGCTACGGCGCAACCGGCGACGCGTATCACATCACCACTCCCGCACCGGACGGCGACGGAGCCGTGCGCGCGATGCGCGCGGCACTCGAAGACGCCGGCATGCGGCCCGAGGACGTGCAGTACATCAATGCGCACGGCACCTCGACGCCGTACAACGACCGCACCGAAACGGTGGCGGTCAAGACGGTCATGGGAGATCTCGCACGGAACGTCATGCTGGCTTCGACGAAGTCCATGACCGGCCACCTGCTGGGCGCCGCGGGCGCCCTGGAGGCCGCGGTTTCGGTGCTGGTGATCACGCGTGGAATCGTTCCCCCAACCATCAACTATGAGAATCCGGATCCAGAATGCGACCTAGACTGCGTACCGAACCAAGCCCGAACCGTCCGCGTGACGGGGGCGTTGTCGAACTCCATGGGGTTCGGCGGACACAACGGGACCCTGGCATTTCGAGCGATTCCGACCGCGACCGCGTAAAGCGTCGTCGGCGTCGCACCGGCACCGACCGTCCCGAACGTTCCGAGCGCCCCGAGCGGGGCGATCGCTATCCCCGAAGAGACCGCGGCCCCGGCCGCCGGTCGACGCACTCCTCCGGTGGCGGCTCCAGCCGTCCGCCGCTACCTCCGCGCGAATCGGGCGGCGGCCTCTGGGCGTGGTTCAAGAAGCTGTTCGCCGGACCCGCCCGGCCTCCAGTCCCCGGGCTGACCGCGGACGAGCAGAAGGCATGTGAGGCGTTCGCCAAGCACCTCGGGATCCACTTCAACGACCCGAAGCTCCTGCGCCTGGCGCTCACGCATCGCTCCTACCTCCACGTGCACCGCGGCGCGCAGCGCGAATCGAACGAGCGCCTCGAGTTCCTCGGCGACTCCGTGCTCGGCGTGATCACCTCGGAACACCTCTACAAGGCGTTCCCCGGGGAGCACGAGGGCCAGCTCACGAAGACCAAGTCGTTGCTCGTGTCCAAGGCGATCCTCTCGCGCCGGGCGCTGGCGATGGGCCTCGGCCGCTTCGTCCTGATGTCGAATTCCGAGGTGGATTCGGGCGGGCGCCAGCGCCTGTCGATCCTCGCCGACGCGTTCGAGTCCGTGCTGGGCGCGATCTACCTCGACCAGGGGATCGAAGCCGCGCGCAAGTTCGTGGAGACCTGGCTGCTCAACGAGGCCAAGGGCATCACCTCGGACAAGCAGCACACCAACTACAAGAGCCTGCTCCAGGAGTACGTCCAGAGCGCGTTCCACACGCACCCGGTGTACTCGATCCGTCACGAGCACGGCCCCGACCACTCGAAGCTGTTCAC
>JBDTYW010000216.1:0-4531 GCA_040005445.1 Candidatus Eiseniibacteriota bacterium | reverse complement strand
GCGATCTCCTCGAAGAAGTCGAGGTGCGCGTTGAAGAAGAACGACAGCCGCGGCGCGAACGAGTCCACGTCCATGCCGGCCTTGATGCACTCCTCGACGTAGGTGAAGCCGTCCTTGAGCGTGAACGCCAGCTCCTGCGCCGCGGTCGAGCCAGCCTCCCGGATGTGGTAGCCCGAGACCGAGATCGAGTTCCACTTCGGCATGTGCTCGGTCGCGAACTGCACGCTGTTGACGACCAGGCGCAGCGCGGGGCGCGGCGGGAAGCACCAGCACTTCTGCGCGATGAACTCCTTGAAACAATCGTTCTGCAGCGTGCCGCCCAATTGCGCGAGGCCGACGCCCTGCTTCTCGGCGTTCGCCAGGAACAGGCCCCAGATGATCGCAGCCGGGCCGTTGATCGTCATCGAGGTCGTGACCTTCGACAGGTCGATGCCCTGGAACAGCGTCTCCATGTCCGCCATCGAGTCCATCGCCACGCCGCACACGCCGACCTCGCCGAGCGAGCGCGGGTCGTCGGAGTCGAAGCCCATGAGCGACGGCACGTCAAACGCGACCGAGAGCCCGTCCTGCCCGTGCGCCAGCAGGTAGTGGAAGCGCTGGTTCGTGTCCTTCGCGTTGCCGAAACCCGCGAACTGGCGCATCGTCCACAGCCGGCCGCGGTACATGTTGTGGCGGATGCCGCGCGTGTACGGGTACTCGCCGGGGAAGCCGAGGTCCTTCTCGTAGTCGAATCCCGCGAGGTCGGTCGGCGTGTAGAGCGGTTTGACCGGGTCGCCCGAGATGGTCTCGAACAGGTCGTCGCGCTCGAGCTTGGCGCGCGCGGGCGTGCGCTGCGCCCACTGCGCCTGGGCCTGCGCGATGCGCTCGAGTTCGGGCGTGAGCGCCTTGCCCGGACCCGGCGTCGCGGGGAGCGCGGCCTTGGTGGTCACCTTGTCGGTCATCGCGGTCTCCCGGGCCTCAGCCCTCTCGGCCGGGCCCCTCGGGCCAGGCCTCCTCGAACAGCATGCGTGCAGCATCGGCCGGCGTGAGCGCGCGGCGTTCCACCTGCGACAAAAGCTCCTCGCGCCGCGCTTCGGGCACGCGGCCATGGTAGCGCGCGCGCGTGCGCGCCCCGACCAGAGCCTCGATGCGCTCCCCGAGCCGGCGCCGGCGCCGGCGCTCGAGCAGGCCCTGCGACTTCAGGAACTCGAGGTGGCGCGCGAGCGTCGTCACCAGCTCGGGTACCCCGGTTCCGTCCTGCGCGATCGTGAGCACGACCGGCGGCTCCCAGCCGTCTCGGTGCGCGCCCAGGTGGAGCATCGAGCGCACGGCGTGGGCGGCGCGCTCGGCGCCCTCGCGATCGGCCTTGTTGATCGCGAACACGTCGCCGATCTCCATCAGCCCGGCCTTGAGCGCCTGCACCGCGTCGCCCGACTCGGGCACGAGCACGACCAGCGTCGTGTCGGCGGTCTCGGCGACCTCGAGCTCGCTCTGCCCGACGCCCACGGTCTCGATCAGGATGCGGCCGAAGCCGACCGCCTCGAGCACGTCGCACACGTCGCTGGTCGCCGCCCCCAGCCCGCCGAGCGAGCCGCGCGAGGCCATCGAGCGGATGAACACGCCCGGGTCCCCCGCCAGCTCCCACATGCGCACGCGGTCGCCCAGCACGGCGCCGCCCGAGAACGGGCTGGTCGGGTCCACGGCCACGATCGCGACCGGCTCGCCCGCATCGCGGTAGGCGCGGGCCAGCCGGGCGGTGAGCGTGGACTTGCCGGCGCCCGGCGGACCGGTGATCCCGATCCTCAGGCCCTGGCCCGTGCGCGGGAACGCGGCCTCGAGGATCGCGGCGGCGGATGCGGCCTCATTCTCCACCAGCGAGATGGCACGCGCCAGCGCGACCCGGTCGCCCGCGAGGGCGCGATCGAACAGCGTGCGGGTGGAAGTGGCGTCGAGCGGCATGTGATCTCCCTCGCCCGATGAAAGGCGCGAACTTACGATAAGGCAACAGATTATCCCTTCCACCGGAAGCCGTCAACGGCGCGCGCGGACGACTCCCTCGGGCGTGATCTGGAGGGAATCCGGTCCCGCGGCCGCGGCCGCGACGGAAACCCAGGATCGGACGCCGCTCGCGCGGTTCACGCGCAGAACACCGGCCGGCACGACGTAATCGATCGAACCGTCCCCCGTCGTACGGACCTCCCGAACCCCCGGCAGGGACTCGATCATTGGTCCCGAAATCCGGTAGAGCCCGACACTGGCGGGAGCGACGGACGCGTCCAGGGCCGAAGTCCGCCGCGAAAGAATTCGCGGCCGCCCGTTCTGCTCGTCGATGCGGGCGATCGAGTCGGCAGGAACCGCGAGCCGGATCCGGAACGACCTCGGCCTCGCCAAGCTCTGGTTCACGACCAGCAGGTAGTCGTCCCCCGTCCCCTGCTCCTTGAAATACCCCAGCAAGCAATCCTCGCGGCCGCTCCCCGAGACCGCGGAGACGACGCAGTACACGCGCCTGGCGTCCCCGATCCGGTCCTCCGGTTGGACTCGCTGCCGACCCGGGGCCACGTGAAAGACCGCGACCGGATCGAGCCGCATCAGCGTGGGTCCGAGCGCATGCAACTCCGCGTTGAGAGTCCGGATCGCCGCGTACTTGGAGGTGGGTCGCCCGTTAAGCTCGAGGAGCCCGCCCCGAAACCCGGTCCGGGGAGCCGGGTCGTCGATCGTCCCGGTCGTCCAGTAGGAAATCGATTTCGCCCCGTAGGCGACGGCAGTCCACGCCTGCCAGCGCACCTGCGCCAGCGTCGGGCCCTCCATGAAGGGCGCCCCGGGCGGCTTGAAAGCCGCGAGCTGGATTACCACCCAGAGCGGGATCCGCATCCCGGGGCGACCCCGTGCCACGGCGCGATCGCGGGCGATCTCGAGATTCTCGAAGTAGTCGCCAGCCTCGCGCCCGTCGTGTTGGAACGGATAGTGATCGAAGCAGAGCAGGGGCGCGGGCTCCGGCTCGGCGTCGAATTGCGACAGGTAGGCGTCGAGGTAGGCCGCGTAGGCCGCCCGGCGATCCACCCCGGCTCCGAAATCCCGGAGGTAGCCGGCGCCGCCGCCCAGGGGGGCGATCGGCAGCAGGTTGACGTAGGGGATCTTGCCGCCCGCCACCGGGTCGCGGCGCATCCGCCGGGACAGCTCGCCGATCGCGTCCAGCTGAGGGCGCGTCGAGGGCTCGTCCCAGAGGCACCATCCGAGCGTCGAGCCCCCATCGAGCGGGTTGCGCGTCAGGGTCGCGCGAAGCGCCGGCCACTGGGCGACGGGCGCGACATTTCCCGTCAGGTGGCCGGCATCGTCCCCTTTCGGCGCATCGTGCAGGATTGCGCGCAGCCGAAAGTCCGGAAGGGCCCGCCGCAAGGAATCGAGCTGACCGACCAGGATGGTCCCGGTGGGGAGCCGTTGATCGAAGCCCTGGACGAGGTCGAGGCCGGCCCGGTCGAGCAGGACCAGGCGCTCGGGATGATACGGAGCGTTGTTGACCCCGAAACCGCCGACCAGGAAGTCGGTCTGATGCCAGCCGGCGGCATCCGCAAGCTGGGGGGCGAGCGCCCCCCCCTGCATGGCAAGCAGCGCCCCCAACAGGCCGATACCTGCCCGCATGGACCTCGCGCAAGAGACGACGGCACCGGCTCCCATCCCGGGACCATCCCACATGGGATCCCCCGAGCCAAGCCGTCGACCCAAAACGAACGGGGCGGCTCCTCGCGGAACCGCCCCGGGATGCTGCGAACTTCGAATGCTAGCGCAGGTTGCCCGGCGCCTTGAGGACCTTGAACATGCCGAGTGTCGGACCCGCGCTGAACTTCGCGATCACGCGGTGGATCGCGCCGTCGACCGTGCCGACGCCGTTGATGTTCGCGCTGATCAGGTGCGAGCCGTCGATGCCCGTGATGCAGTCGGACTCGAGCGACGATCCGACCACGATCGAGCCCAGCTTAAAGCCGATCCAACTGCCGTCGAACGTGGCCCCCACGTTGAGCTTCGCGCCATCCGAGCGCTGGCCCTGGAACTGCGCGCTGTAGCCGCCCGCGCCGCCCGTAATCGTCAGGACACCCTCGAACAGGTCCGGGCCGAGCGTCCCCACGTCGGGCAGCGAACCGGCCGGCAGCAGCGCCGGGACCACGCCGACCTTCACGTTGTACGTGCCCGGCGTGTTGTTGTACTGGGCGCTCGCCGCACCGGCGAAGCCCATCACCAGAAAAAGAGCCAGAGAAAGCAACCGCACTGCGCGCATGGTGCACCTCCTGCGGGTTGATGCATGAGCCCGGCGTCGCGATCGCCGAACCCGGGATGAAAGCCGTGCTGCGTGTACCGAATTCCAGTCTTCGCCGGACAGGCCGGCGAGGACCCTGCGTCCCTGGGAACATGCCTTCCGTGCTTCGTCCTTCGTACGCCGCCCTCCCGGGGCGGCGCGTCCGAACGCGGGGTCCGGGTGCTCGTGCTGCAGTTGCGCGAGACCCGCCGACTAGAACGCGACCGTCACGCCGAACGACGGCAGGAACGGCAGCATGCG
>JBDTYW010000215.1:0-4550 GCA_040005445.1 Candidatus Eiseniibacteriota bacterium | reverse complement strand
GCGCCGGCGGCATTCAGTACGTGATCCAGGGCACCAAGGAGAAGGACAAGGGCAACGCCGAGGACGCCACGCGCATCTTCGGCAAGGCGGTGGCCCAGCTCGCGATCTGCACGAAGGAAAGCCCGGAGGACAGCGAGTCGTGGTCCTACCTCGGCTGGGCCTACTGCGAGCTCGACAGCGCGGCCGAGGCCGGCGCGGCCTTCGACGAGGCGATCACCCGCCTGGCGGACAATCCCAAGGCGCTCGAGCGCGCGAAGCAGAACCGCAAGTCGTACTGGGTGCAGTACTACAACGCCGGGCTGACCAAGTACAAGGAGGCCGAAGCGATCGTGCCGGTGGCCGAGATCCTCGAGTCGAAGGACCCGAAGGTCGGCGAGGCCCGGGCGCGGCTCGCGGAGGCGGAGGTCAGCTTCCGTAAGGCGGTCCTGCTCTCGCCCCACGAGGCCCAGGCCTACAACAACCTGGCGGTCGTGATGGCGCTCCAGGGCAAGTTCGACGAGTCCTCGGACGTGATCGAGGCCGGCCTCAAGATCGACCCGACGAACGAGGATCTCCTGCACCGCAAGGAGAACATGGTCGACAACGAGGTCACCAAGCGCCTCAAGGCGAACGATTATGCCTCGGCGCTCACGATGCTCGACCAGATGCTGAAGAAGGACGGGGACGACTTCCGCCTGCTGGTGCGCGCGGCCCAGGCCTCGTTCGAGCAGGCGCAGAAGCTCGATGAGAAGAAGGACCCCGCGGCCAAGGCCGCCTACGCGCGCGCGCAGGACTACTACGGCCGCGCGGCCAAGGCCGCTCCCGACGCGCAGAACAAGCACGACATGAGCTACAACCAGGCGGTGGCGGCGCAGAACACCGGCGACGACCTGATGGGCGCGAAGCTGGTGTTCGGCCTGCTCCAGGAAGATCCGAAGGACAAGGCCCTGCACGGGATGCTGCGCGGCTTCTACGACCGGCTCGGGAGCAAGAAGAAGTCCGACGACGAGGTCTGGGTCGTCCTCGGCCTCAACGACACCGCGACGCCGGTGGCCGACGTCGCGGCGTACACCGCGAAGGTCAGCAAGGCGAGCGATGCCGGCAAGACCCTGGCCGCGCAGGGGGCTCCGGAGGAGGTCAAACAGTTCAAGACCGGAGATACCGTGATCGACCTCTGGTACTACTGGGGCAAGAAGCTGTGCTTCGCGTTCTCGGCCGGCCGGCAGCTCGGCTCGGCGAATTTCGGCGAATTCGGACCCGAGGGCGGGGCGAGCGCGACCAAGCGGTAGGCGGCCTGGGCGGGATTCCCGGCAAAAATGGCGTCGGGAGGGGCGATCGGGCCCCTCCTGGCGCCTTCGCCGTTTCCCCCGCGGGCGGGGTCGCCCCCGATCGCCCCCGACAATCCCCTAAGGCCTTGCGCAAAAACTGATTGACAGATTTCCGAGAAACTCTAGGCTGCCCAGTGCTCCCAGGAAGGGGGTTTCCTGGCACGGAACGGGACGGTTGCGCGGAGGTTCTCCCATGACCAAGGCCGACATCGTCGACCAGATCGCCGAACGAACAGGGCTGACGAAGAAAGACGTTGCGGACACAGTGGATGGCTTCCTCGAAGCGGTCAGCCGGGCGCTCGCGAACGGCCACCACATCGAGATCCGCGGCTTCGGCACGTTCAAGGTGAAGGATCGCAAGTCCCGCCTGGCGCGCAACCCGCGCACAGGTGAGGCGGTGCCGGTCCCGCCGCGAAAGGTGCCGGTGTTCAAGGTCAGCAAGGAACTCAAGGACATGGTGGCGCAGGGCTGACCCGGCGCCCGCAAATCCTGCTGTCCCATCTCGATCCGTGCCCGTGACCGCGGGGACGGGGCCCGCGAGGCTCCGTCCCCGCGTCGTATTGAGGTCCACGGCCCGGAGGGGCGCGTGCGGTCGCGTCGGCCCGGCCTTGCCGCCCTCCGCCGGGTGGCGATACTCTCGGAGACATCGTTCACGCTTCGAGGCCTGAGCCCGCCGGGTCCGCCCCGGCCCTGGAGATGCCCGCATGTCCGACGCACCCCGCGAGAGCACCCCGATCGACCTCCGTTCCGACACCGTCACCCGGCCCACGCCCGCGATGCGGCGCGCCATGGCGGAGGCGGTCGTAGGCGACGACGTGTTCGACGACGACCCGACGCTGCACGCCCTGCAGGAGCGGGTCGCCGGCCTGCTCGGCAAGGAAGCCGCGCTGTTCGTGGTCTCGGGCACGATGGGCAACCAGCTCGCGGTGCGCTCGCAGGTCGCGCACGGCGACGAGATCCTGCTCGAGCGCGACTGCCACATCTTCAACTACGAGGTGGGCGGAGCCGCCGCGCTCTCGGGCGCGCAGATCCACGCCCTGCCCGGGCGGCTCGGGGCGCTCGAGCCCGCGCAGGTCGTGGCCGCCGTGCGCCCGCCCGAGATCCACAATCCGACCTCGCGCCTGCTCTGCCTCGAGAACACGCACAATCGCGCGGGGGGCGTCGTGATCCCGCTCGACCGGCTCGCGGCGACCGCGAATGCCGCGACCGAGCGCGGGATGCGCGTGCACCTCGACGGCGCGCGGTTGTGGAACGCGGCGGTCGCCACCGGCGTGCCGCTGGCGCGCTGGGCCGAGCCGTTCGACACCGTGATGATGTGCTTCTCGAAGGGGCTCGGGGCGCCGGTGGGTTCGATCCTGGCGGGGGACGCGGAGACCATCGCGCGCGCGCGGCGGCTGCGCAAGATGCTCGGAGGCGGCATTCGCCAGGGCGGCATCCTCGCTGCGGCGTGTCTCCACGCGCTCGATCACCACGTCGATCGCCTGGCCGACGATCATCGCCGGGCGCGGCGCCTGGCCGAACTGGCCCAGGGCGCGCCGGGACTCGATGCCGATCCCGCCCGCGTCCACACCAACATCGTGATGATCGACATCACCGACCCCACGCTCCCGGCCGAGGTGGCCGTCCAGCGCATGCGGCAGCAGGGGGTGTGGATTTCGGCGTATGGGCCGCAGCGGGTGCGCGCCGTCACCCACCTCGACGTCGACGATGCCGCGATCGAGCGCGCGGGCAGCCTGCTCCGGGGCCTCTGCGCCCCGGCCGGGCAGGCCGCCTGAGCGCCCCAAGGACCTCTTCCCATGTCAGGACAACTTGCAATGATACAATCACTTGAAGCCGACCGAACTCCCCTGCCAAGCGCCTTGAGAGGGCCCGGGGCGTGTGGTAGCTTGGCCGAGCGATGGACATGACGGCGTCGGATCCCACAGCCGCCTGGGAGCGTTGGCGCGCGCGGACGCCCGAACTGCACAAGAAGCTCGTCGAGCTCCTGAAACGCTCGATCGAGGAGCGGGGCCACACCCGTGTGGTGCTCGGGCTGTCGGGCGGGCTCGACTCGACCGTGGCCGCCTACCTGTTCGTCGAGACCTTGGGCGCCGCGAACGTCTTCGGCGTCATGCTGCCGTATCGCACCTCCGATCCCCTGAGCCTGTCGTCGGCGCAGGGGATCGTGAACGTCCTCGGGATCACCTCGCGCCGCGTCAACATCAGCCCGATGGTGGATGCCTACTTCGCGAACTTCCCCGACGCGAATCGCGAGCGTCGGGCGACGCGCCTGGCGTGGGAGCGGCTCGCGATCCTGCAGGATTTCGGCGCGCACTACGGCGGGCAGGTGCTGCAGATCGTCAACCGCAGCGACCTCGCGCTCGACTTCGGGCCGGATCCACGGTTGCCGGGGAACGCCTTCCGGCCGCTCAGCGGGCTGTACAAGTCGCAGATCCGGCTGCTCGGCAAGCAGCTCGAGATCCCCGCGCAGGTGCTGGAGCGGCGGCCTTCGCTCGATTCGTATCCCGGGCAGGCCGACGAGGCCGAGCTGGGCGCGGACTACGAGATGATCGATGCCGCGCTGACGTGGTTGATCGATGCCAGGGGCGCGCTTCCCGCGGGCGTGGCGCGCGGGCTGCCGGCCGACGTGCTCGAGCGCGTGCAGGCCCGGCTCGAGCGCACCGGCTCGGCGGGCGCGGTCGGGATCGACTGACCCCGCGCGCGGTGGGACTCGAGGCCGGGGCGCTGTACCTGGTCGCCACCCCGATCGGCAACCTCGGGGACATCACGGCGCGGGCGCTCGAGGTCCTGCGCGGCGTGGACTGGATCGCGGCCGAGGATACGCGGCACACGCGCCGCCTGCTGTCGCACTTCGGCATCGCAGGGACGCTGTTCTCCGCCCACGCGCACAACGAGCGCGCGCGGGCCGAGGAGATCGTCCGCCGGCTCGAAGGCGGTGCGAGCGGCGCGCTGGTCGTGGACGCGGGCAGCCCCGGCGTCTCCGACCCCGGGGCGCTCGTGGTCAAGGCGGTGATCGCAGCCGGCCACCCGGTGCGGGTGGTGCCGGGGCCGAGCGCGGTGATCGCGGCGCTGTCGCTGAGCGGGCTCGACACCGGCGCGTTCACGTTCGCCGGGTTCCTGCCGGCGCGCGCGTCCGCCCGGGCGGCGCGGCTCGCCACGCTGCTCGCGCGGCCCGAGACGGTCGTCCTGTACGAGGCGCCGCACCGCGCGCGCGCCACGCTCGAGGCGATCGCCCGGCAAGCG
>JBDTYW010000214.1:0-4595 GCA_040005445.1 Candidatus Eiseniibacteriota bacterium | reverse complement strand
GGCTTCGAGGCCGTCCAGCCCTCGCTCGAGGACGCCTACCTCGTCCTCATGAAGGGCGAGGCGCGCGCGATGGTGACCGCATGAACCTCGGACGCTGGTTCGAGGTCCTCCGCCTCGAGCTCTCCCACAACGCGCGGCGGCCGATGTTCTGGGTGCAGCTGCTGATCCTCCTGTTCTTCGCGCAGGCGCTCTCCTCTGGCCACGCCTCGATCCAGTCGGGCGATGCGCGCGTGGGCGGCACCAAGGCGTGGATCACCTCCGAGTTCGCGAACGCGCAGCTGCTCGTCCTCCTCCTGTCCGTGATCTACGTGTTTTTCATCTCGGTCGGCGCGGGCATGGCGCTGATCAAGGACGACGAGATCAAGGTCGGCGAGATGCTGCGTGCCACGCGCCTCACCGCCGCCGAGTACGTGTGGGGCAAGTTCGCGGGCGTGTTCCTGACCTACGCGGTCGTGCTCGCGCTGCACCTGGCGGGCATGATCGTCTTCAACCACCTCATGCCGCACGGCGAGAACGCCGACTACATCGGCCCGTTCGTGCTCGGCAACTACCTGTGGCCGACGCTCGTGTTCGCGCTGCCGGCGCTCCTCCTGTTCACCGGCGCGTGCTTTGCGGTGGGCGGGCTCACGCGCCAGCCGGTGCTCGTCTTTGCGCTGCCGATCGTGGTGCTGATCGCGGGCTTCACGCTGCTCTGGGACTGGTCGCCCGAGTGGCTCGCGCCGTGGATCAACCGCGTGCTTCAATTCGTCGACCTGACGGGCCTCCGGTGGCTGAACGAGACCTACCTCAAGGTCGACCGCGGCGTGGAGTTCTACAACCACGCGCACGTCGCGCTCGACGGGCTCATGCTCGCGCAGCGCGCGGTCGTGATCGCAGCCGGGATCGTTTCCGTGCAGGCCGTGGTCTGGAAGCTCGCCGCGCGCGTCAACCCCGGCAAGGTGTCGAAGAAGGCCCGCGCGCAGGCCGCGGCCGCGCTCATGCCCCCCACCGACGACCCGGCCGCGCTCGTCACGCTCTCCATGCGCTCGAGCGCGCCCGGCTTCGTGGCCGGCACGCTCGAGGTCGCGCGCACCGAGTTCCGCCTGCTCGGGCGGCACCCGGGGCTCTATCTCTTTGTGCCGCTGATCCTGCTCCAGGTCTTCGGCGGCCTCGTCAGCACGGGCGCGTTCGACACGCCGCTGCTCCAGACACCCGGGCTGCTCGCGATGTCCACCATGAACACGCTCACGCTGCTGGTGACCATGATCATCCTCTTCTACACGACCGAGTCGCTCCAGCGCGAGGCGGCGTGCGGCGTGGCGCCGATCTCCTACGCGACGCCCGTGCGCACCGGCGCGCTGCTCACCGGTAAGGCGCTCGCGAACGCGCTCCTGGGCACGGCGATCCTGCTCACCGCGCTGATCGGCTGCGCAATCGTGCTCGCGATCCAGGGCAAGGTTCCGTTCTCGCTCTCGCCGTTCGCGATCGTGTGGGGGCTGCTGCTGCTGCCCACGTTCTTCCTGTGGACGGCATTCGTCTCGGCCACCTACGCGGCGACCGGCAACCGCTTTGCGACCTACGCGGTCGGGCTCGGCGTGGTCATGCTCACGGGCTGGTTCCAGCTCAAGAACAAGATGACCTGGGTCTTCAACTGGGACCTGTGGAGCGCGACGCGCTGGAGCGATATCAGCCCGTTCGAGCTCGACCGTCTGCCGCTCGTGCTCAACCGCATCGTCGCGATCTCGCTCGCCGCGTTCCTGATCGTGCTCACGCTCCGGCTGTTCTCGCGCCGCGAGCGCGACGCCACGCGCACCGTCGAGAGCCTGCGCGCCGCCGGGCTGTGGAAGTCCGCGCTCGCGCTCGCGCCCTGGCTCGCCGTGCCGGTCCTCGCCTCGGTCGTGCTCGGGTTCATGGTGCACGGCGGGTTCGAGGGCCCCGCGATGCGCAAGAAGGCGCACGATTACTGGCGCAAGAACGTGCTCACCTACCGCGACGCGCCGCTGCCCGCGATCGCCGGGCTCGACCTCGACCTCAAGCTCGAGCCGAAGAAGCGCTGGATCCGGAGCAAGGGCACGTACACGTTCGTCAACCGCACGGCCGCGCCGCTGCGCGCGGTGCCGTTGTCGGCCGGCTTCGAGTGGAAGAACGTCTCGTGGTCGATGAACGGCGCGCCCGCAAAGCCCGAGGCGCGCGCGGGGCTCTACGTGTTCACGCCCGAGCCCGCGCTCGCGCCGGGCGACACCCTGCGCGTGGGCTGGTCGTTCGAGGCGGTCGAGCCCCTGGGCATCAGCAAGAACGGCTCAGGCCAAATGGAGTTCATCCTACCCTCGAGCGTCGTGCTGACCGGGTTCTCGAGCGCGAACATGGCGCCCTACCTCGGCTACCAGCCCGACGTCGGCGTGCGCGAGGAGGAGAACAAGACCGATCCCAAGGAGTATCCCGACGACTTCTACGTCGGCGTCACGCGCGCCGGTCTCGCCATGGCCGAAAACTGGTTTCACACGCGCATTCGCGTCGACGCGCCGGCGGGCCTCATGGTCAACGCGACCGGCGCGCTGGTTGCCGACTCGACGCGCGGCGATCGCCGCATCACGCTGTGGCAGACCGACGCCCCGGTGCGCATCTTCAACATTGTCGCCGGCCACTGGAAGGAGAAGCGCGGCCAGGGCGTCGTGATCTACTACGACGAGCGCCACCCCTACAACATCGACGAGATGTTCGAGGCGCTCGCCGGCGCCCGCCGCTGGTACGGCGAGTGGTTCGCCCCCTACCCGTGGCGCGAGCTACGCCTGAGCGAGTTCGCCGGGCTCTCGCAGTACGCGCAGGGCTCGCCGGGCAACATCACGTTCTCCGAGTCGATCGGCTTCCTGACGCGCAGCAAGCCCGAGGCCAGCGCCGCGTTCTGGGTCACCGCGCACGAGGCCGCGCACCAGTGGTGGCCGAACATGGCGATGTCGGGCGAAGGCCCGGGCGGCGAGGTGCTGTCCGAGGGCATGGCGCACTTCTCGACGATCCTCCTGTGCGAGCAGGTCAAGGGCGAGGCCCAGAGGATGGCGTTCTGCCGCCAGATCGAGCACCGCTACGGCGACCTGCGGCAGCGCGACAGCGAGCGCCCGCTGGTCAAGCTCAACGGCGAGCTGCCCGCCGACGGCCGCATCATCTACGACAAGGGCGGCTGGGCGCTGTGGATGCTGTTCCGCCTGATGGGCCGCGAAAACGGACTCGCCGCCTTGAAGGATTACATGGCGCGCTACCGCGACAGCCAGGATCACCCGGTGCTGCAGGACTACCTCGCGGTCATGCGCGAGCACGCGCTCGATCCGGCCGCGTTCGACGCCTACGTGAAGCAGTGGTTCTACGGCGTCGTCGTGCCGCAGTACCTGGTCACGGACCCCGTCGCCACGCACACGCCCGCCGGGTGGATCGTGACCGCTCGCGTGAAGAACGTGGGCACCGGCACGATGCCGATCGAGGTCGCCGCGGCGCGCGGAAAGCGCTTCCCGGTCTCGGCCGGCGACAAGCGCGCCCCCGCGTATGTCGACGCGCGCACGACCGTGATGCTCGCCGCCGGGCAGGAGGCATCGCTCACGATCCCCTGCCCGTTCGAACCCGAGCGCGTCGTGGTGGACCCCGACGTGCTCGTGCTCCAGCTCAACCGCGAGAAGGCGACCGTGCCGGTGGAGGTGAAGGCCGTCGGCGCGAAGGGGGCGGTAGCGACGCGGTGATGCTCTGCCGCGGGGCAGATTGGACCCTGGCGAGGAGCGCGCCGCGGGGCATACTCGTTGCATGGCGTGTGCGCATAACTTGCGACAGGACTATGGTTTGCCGGTGCGCACAACTTGCCCCGGGGCAAGTTGGACCCGGGCGAACGGAGCCTGCCCCGGGGCAGGCTCTCTGCCCTGCGAATTCCGCGTGCTAGTCTCCTTGCCTCTCTGGAGGCTGTCGCATGCGCCAACTTCGTCCGCTCTCCCTCGCCGTTGCCCTCGTTGTCCTCCCCGGCGTAGTGCTTCCGCCGACGGTCCGTTCGTCGCCGACGGTGGACCTGCACTGGAACTCGTGCACGTCCACGCTCATGAACCTCGATGGCGGCCAGGGGTCGACGCCGAAGCTCGTTGTGACCGCGCACGGCCTGACCGGAACGATCCGCGGCTACTACCTTGGGATTCGGTTCTGGAGTCTCGGAGCGCTCCTTCCGCAGGCGTGGCGCTTCGATAGCGAGGGATGCGCGGCCGGGCTTCTCACCGGCGGCGCGGTCTCTTCGAACGCGGCCTGCCCGCGCCTCGGCGGGTATCCGTCGCCCACGACCTATCAGTACCAGTATCTCGGGGAGGGGGTCTCGCGCGGGTGGTTGGGCTTTTCGTCCCAGTTCCCGGCGTTCGTGGCGGATCCGGCGACGACCTATACGCTCGCGGAGTTCAACTTCGATTTCGGCGGCACGTTCAACGGCGCCGGCAGTCGGGCGGACAGTTGCGGATGCCTCGATCGGCCGCTCTGTCTCGCCCTCACGGATCACGAGTGGTTCGATGGCGACCTGCAGCCGCGCTCCATGGCATCGATCCGGGACGCCCTCACGTGGAACGATCCCACGAACACGAACGTCTGTCCCATCGGTCCCG
>JBDTYW010000213.1:0-4608 GCA_040005445.1 Candidatus Eiseniibacteriota bacterium | reverse complement strand
ATGGACTTCTTCTTCATGGCGGGCTCGATGGGCTCGGTCGTGGGGGAGAAGGTCGCGCGCTCGATGGAGGTCGCGCTCGACGAGCGCCGCGCGCTCGTCATCGTCACCGCCTCGGGCGGCGCGCGCATGCAGGAGGGCATCCTCTCGCTCATGCAGATGGCGAAGACCTCGGCCCTGCTCGCCACGCTCAAGGAGGAGCGCCTGCCGTTCGTCTCGATCCTGACCGATCCTTCGACCGCCGGGGTGATGGCCTCGTACGCCTCGCTCGGCGACGTCATCCTCGCGGAGCCCGGCGCGCTGATCGGCTTCGCCGGCCCGCGCGTGATCCAGGACACGATCGGCGAGGAGCTTCCCCCCGGTTTCCAGCGCTCGGACTTCGTGCTCGAGCACGGGATGGTCGACGCGGTCGTCCACCGCAAGGAAATGCACGAGACGGTCGCTCGCCTGCTGGGCATGTTCCGGCAGTCGACCGACGGCTTCCGGCCCGCTCCGGCGGACGCCGTGTACCGGCCCTGATCCCGGGCGCCTGCGCGACATGCCCGTGACCGCGTCCCCCGATCGAGACCGCGAGGCGATCGAGCGGCTGTACGGGCTCGAGCGCGGCAACCGGGGCCCGTTCGGACTCGCCGGCACCCGGGCCCTGCTCGACGACCTGGGGCGCCCCGAGCGCGCATTCGCCTCCATTCACGTCGCCGGCACGAACGGCAAGGGCTCGACCTCCGCGATGATCGAGCGCCTCCTGCGCGAAGGCGGCACGCGCACCGGGTTGTTCACCTCCCCCCACCTCGTCAACTACCGCGAACGCATCCGCGTGGACGGCCGCGCCGTGCCGCCCGGGACGGTTTCCCGCCTGCTCGATCGCGTCGGCCGCGCGCCGGCGGCGACCGGCCGCACGTTCTTCGAGGTCACGTTCGCGCTCGGCGCGCTCGCGTTCGAGGAGCGCGAAGTCGGAGTCGCGGTGCTCGAGACCGGCCTCGGCGGGCGGCTCGACTCGACCAACGTGGCCGCGCCCGCGCTCACCGTGCTCACGCCCATCGGGCTCGATCACGTGGAGTGGCTCGGCGACACGATCGAGGCGATCGCCGGGGAGAAGGCGGGCATCCTCAAGCCCGGGATCCCGGTCGTGGTCGCGGAGCAGGATCGGCGCGCGCTCGCCGTGATCGAGCGGCAGGCGCGCGCGCTCGGGGCCCCGCTCGTGCCGGTCTCGGAGATCGTGACGCGCACGATCGTCCATGCGCTCGACGCCCGCGGCAGCGACGTGGCGTTCGAGGTAAGGGGCGTGGGGGAAGTGCGCGCGCGCCTGCCGCTGCTCGGTCGCCACCAGGTGGCGAACGCGGCGGTCGCGCTGGCGGCGGCGCGCGTGCACGCCCCCGCACTCTCCGCCTCCGCGCTCGCGCGCGGGCTCGCGGGCGTGCGCTGGCCGGGCCGCTTCGAGGCCGCGACCGCCGAGCCCCGCCTGTTCTGGGACGGGGCGCACAATCAAGAGGGCGCGGCCACGCTGCGCGCGGCCTGGCGCGACGCGCTGGGGGATGCGCCCGGGGCGCTCGTCCTCGGCCTGTCCGAGGACAAGGACCCGGGCGCGATGCTCGCAGCGCTGGCCGGCCCGTGGCGCCGCGTGTTCGCCGTGGCGGCAGACTCGCCGCGCGCGCGGGACGCCGGGGACCTCGCGCGCCGGGTGGTCTCCGCCTGGCCCGGCGTGCCCGTGATCGCCGCCCCAAGCGTGGCCGACGGCGTGGCCCGCGCGATCTCGTCGCTCGAACCGGGCGAACTCGCGCTCGCGTGCGGCTCGCTGTTTGTCGTCGGCGAGGCGATGGCGGCGGTCGGCGGCGGGGACCTCGAGTGCTTGTGATCGCGCGGCTCGCCCGGGCGCGCATCCTGCTGCCGGCCGCCGCGCTCCTCGTGTTCGCCGCGCTTGCCGCGAGGCCGGCGTCCGCGCAGTCTGCGCTCGTGGTGCGGCCCGACAGCGCGCTCGCCCTGCCCGAGGCGCCCGGCAGCGGCCGCGCCGACAGCGCGCGCATCGTCCCCGAGCCGAACTACGGCGCGCCGCCGTCGGGTTCGCCTCCGCCGCTCAAGACGCGCACCCGCCGCGGCGGCCCGTACAACGTCGTCGCCGACCGGCTCGAGGGCGGGCGCACCGCGGCAGAGGGCGAGATCATTACGCTCCTCGGCAACGTCACGCTCACCCGTGACGGCACCAGCGTGAAGAGCCAGTCCGGCAAGTACGTCAAGCGCGACGGCACGATCTACCTGACCGGCGGCGTGGACGCGGTCGACGGTACGACGCGGATCAACGCGCTCGAGGCGGCGTACAACGAGACCACCGACTTCCTCTCGCTCAGCGGGCAGGTCGTCGTGCGCGACAAGGACCTCGTGCTGAGCGGCGACTTCGGCTCGTACGACCAGCAGCTGGGGCGCGCCGAGTTGTGGAGCCGCGTGCGCGGCCGGGATAAGGCGCGCACGCTGACCGCCGATCGCGTGATCTACTCGCGCGACAGCGAGGTGGCGCAGGCGCGCGGGCGGGTTACCGCGCGCGACTCGACCGAAGGCGTCACGCTCACCGCCGACGCGCTTGACTACGACCGGCGCACGGAGACCTCGCGCGCGACCCAGGGGCCAAAGCTCGTCCAGTCGCCGCGGGACGGCAAGGGGCCGGTGACGCTGCTCGGGGACACCATCACGGTGCATTCGCGCGAGCGCGTCGCCCACGCCGACGGGCACGTGCGCGTGCAGCAGGACAGCCTCGCTGCGGCCGCCGGACACGCGGTGTTCTTCGACCGCGAGAATCGTGGGCTGCTGGTCGACGGACCGAGCGCGACCACGCGTGAGGTCGACGTGCGCGGCGACACGCTGGAGGTCTTCACGAAGGGCAAGAGTCTGGATCGCCTGCGCGTCCGCAGCGCCGGCGTGATCGATTATCGCGGCGTGGACAAGGACTCGGAGGGCCAGGTCAGCACGCTCACCGCCGACCGCATGGAGATCTGGTTCTCGGGCGACGCCGTGGACTCGCTGCGCGCCGAACAGCACGCGGCGAACGAGTTCACGGGGGCGCCGGTCGCCGGCAAGCGCTCCGAGACGAACCGCACGCAGGGCGAGCTCATCCGGCTCTACTTCGCGGACAAGGAACTCAAGCGCGCGATCGTGACCGGCTCCGCCCGGGGCGCCTACCAGGCGGAGTCCGATCTCGCGGATACTTCCGCCGCGAGCCGCGACCGCGTGGAGTACGAGGCCGGGCGCATCACGTTCGAGGTCCCGAAGAACCGCATCCGCCTCGAAGACGACGCCCACCTGGCCTACCAGGAGCTCTCCCTGCGCTCGCCCGAGGTGGTGTTCGATTCGCGGCGCCAGGTGTTCGAGGCACGCGGCAACCCGGTGCTCGAGGACCGCGGCGACACGCTGCGCGGCCGCTCGCTGGCGTACGACCTCGGGGCGCGCAAGGGGACGGTCTTCGGTGCGCGCACGCGCTACGAGTCCGGCTGGTACACGGGCGAGCGCATCCGGCGGCTGGGCGATTCGGTGCTCGACGTGAAGGGCGCCTCGTACACGACGTGCAGCCTGCTCCATCCGCACTATGCGTTCGAGTCCGACCGCATGAAGATCTACCTCAAGGACAAGGTGATCGCGCGGCCGCTCGTGTTCGTCGTGCGCGGCATTCCGCTCCTGGCGGTGCCCTTCTACGTGTTCCCGATCCGCGACGACCGGCACTCGGGCGTACTTGTCCCGCAGATCCAGTTCGGCTTCACGAACGGCACCGGTTCCGTCCGTAACGCGGGCTACTTCTGGGCGCCGAACGACTACATGGACTTCACGGTCGCGGGCGACTACCAGCCGTCGATTCCGGCCTGGCTGCTGCGGGGCGAGGCCCGCTACAAGCTGCTCTACAAGTTCGAGGGCCAGGTCCAGGGCTCGTATGCCCGCCGCATCGACTTCACCGACTCCCGGGCGGGAGACTTGCACGGGCGCCACTACCAGCAGTTCGGCGACAACACGACGCTCACCGCCGAGGCGAACTTCAGCTCGAGCAGCGACTACACGAAGAACCCGCTCACCGGCGCCCCGCTCGCGACGCGCCTCGACCGCTTCCTGATCTCGAGCCTGACGCTCAGCCACCGCCGGCCGTGGGCGTCGTTCAACCTCTACCTGCAGCGTCGCCAGGACCTCGAGCCCACGCCCACGACCGTGCCTGTCCCGCGCATCCAGGAGCTCCTGCCGAGCCTGTCGGTCACGTTCCCGACGCGCACGCTCGGACATCGCGCGGGCGGCGGGAAGGACGCGTTCCTTCCGATGTTCGCCAGCACCTACTACTCGCTCAGCGCGCGCTTGGTGAACCTGCGCAACGTGAACGTGTTCCAGCGCCTCGACAGCCTGAACAGCTTCTCGCCGGCCGAGACCACGATCGCGCGCTCGGCGTACCAGCACCAGGCCACGCTGTCGGATTCGCGGCGACTGTTCGGCTTCGTCAACGTCGGGCCGTCGCTGCGCTACACGCAGGTCGTGGTCGACCGGGACGCGACCGGCAAGGGGCCGGTCGCCGGGGCGACGTGGGGCGCGGGGGCGAGCGCCTCGATGACGGTCTACGGCACCACGAAGATCGGGATCGGCCCGATCACG
>JBDTYW010000212.1:0-4613 GCA_040005445.1 Candidatus Eiseniibacteriota bacterium | reverse complement strand
GGCGCTCCGCAGCGCCGGCCCCGTAGAAGAAGTTCCCCGCTATCGGACCGTGGGGCCTTCGATTCGGCACCTCCGCAAGAGAGGCCGGGCGTCGGCGCAGCACACGTGGGCCGCAGGGAACTTCATGTGGTCGGAACGTGGACCCGGGGCGTCGCCGTCCGGTTCCATCCGTGGCGCCGCGGGGGCCTCATCGTTCCTCGCGTGTTAAGACGCTTGCCGGGTTCCATTGGATCCCGAAATCTCGAAATCTCGGGGGGAATTGACGGTTCCATGACGCGCTGGGCGGGACGGAGGCAAAAACCACCGGGAAATGCCCGGTTCTTGTGGGACGGGAGTCCCGGGGGCGGCGCGCGCCCCCTAGCCGGACAGGCCCGGCCGATCGCGCAGCGCGATCATGGTCGCCTGCATCACCGCGATCGGGGCGCTCTCGACGCCGTCCCCGCCCCACGCGTGAACCTCCGCGGCGCACACGGTGAGCGTGCGACCGGCGCGCACCACCCGGCCCACGACGCGAAATTGCGCGCCGGCGGCCGGGGCGAGCAGGTTGATCTTGAACTCGACGGAGAGCACCGCCGAGTCGGCGTCCATGAGCGTGAGCGCCGCGTAGCCGCAGGCGCTGTCCGCCACCGTCGCGAGCACGCCCGCGTGCACGAACCCGTGCTGCTGGGTCAGGTCTTCGCGGTGATCGAAGCGGAGTTCGACCTCGCCGGGCGCGACCCGCTCGATCCGCGCGCCGCAGGTGGCCATGAAGCGCTGGCGCGCGAAACTCGCGCGCACGCGCGCCTCGAAGTCCGGATCGCGGGGAGCGAAGTCCATGCGACTAGGGAGTTCCGCCGCCGCCCCCGATGTCCGGGTGCCCGGGGGGCAACGCGTTCCCGTTTCCGGGGTGGTCGAGGCGGTCGAGCAGCTGGTCGATGACCCGGCCCATCTCCTCCGGGTGCTCGAGTTCCCGGGCCTTGAGATAGCGCTCCCTCGCCTGGTCCTTGAGGCCCATCGACTGGTAGACGACCGCGAGGTCGAACTGCGCGACCGCGTGCGTCGGGTCCTGCCGCGTGGCCTGCTCGAGCTCGCGCCGGGCCGACTCCATGTCTCCGCCGTTGTGGTAGGCCACCCCGAGGTCGACCCGCACATCGGTCAGCGTCGAGTCGGTGCGCAGCGCGCGATGGTAGTAGGGCACGGCCTCGCCGAAGTTGCCGGTGTCGTAGAACAGGTTCCCGAACGCGATGTTGGGGCCCGCCAGGGTGGAGTCCGCGCGCAGGAGCACGCGTAGGGACTCGGCGCTCGCGAGCTGGGCCTTGCTGCCCCCGGGAATCGCGATCGGCGCCGGGGCGCGAGCAATTTGGATCGCGGTCACGAGGACGCCGACCAGCGCCAGGAGCCCCACGCCGGCCCACAGCCACGACGGCATGCTGGTGCCACCGGCCGAGGGGCGGCCGGGCTGGTAGCCCCAGGACGTCACGTTCGGGCCGACCCGCTCCGGGCGTTCGGAGCGTTCCGGGCGCACCGGCGCGACCGACGATTCGCGCCGGGCATCGGGCACGTCGAGCGGGTGGTTGCACTCGACGCAGCGCGCGACCTCGGGCGGATTCGGGGCCCCACAATCGGGGCACGGGCGTGGCGGGGCGACGGGCGGTTCGGCCTGGCTCACGGGGGATCTCCGGGCGGCGGGTGCGTGCGGACCTGCAAAGGGCCAGCAACGGAAGCGGGGCGGAGAGTGGACCTCTCCGCCCCGCAGTCTAGCCGATTCGGCCGGCTCTAAGCGTCGATCTTGCCGTGCGACCGGGCGCAGTTCGCCTTGCTGT
This sequence comes from Candidatus Eiseniibacteriota bacterium, assembly GCA_040005445.1. Lineage (GTDB taxonomy): Bacteria > Eisenbacteria > RBG-16-71-46 > RBG-16-71-46 > DASYSL01 > JANPEF01. The sequence goes on along the minus strand of JBDTYW010000212.1, from coordinate 2,811 downwards.
CGCTCACGAACCGGACGCCGTCGAAGCCCGCCTTCTTGAGCGACTTCGCGATCGCGTTCGAGTTGGTCGCACGCTTGTCGGCGCAGACGTACGCCATGTGCTTGTCGTAGTCGACGGTGACCGAGGCCACGCCCTTCACCGACTTGATGGCCTTCGCTGCCGCGGCGCCCGTACCCTGGCACTCGGCACCGGCGATCGCGAACGAGTAGTCCGCATCGTTGCCGGCCGGGCAGGTGCCCGCCATGGTCACGGTGTTCTCGCCATACACGCACTGGGCCATCGCGGCCGACTTCATGCCGCACGACGAGCCGGCGGCCATCGACGCGCCCTTCGCCATGCTGCACGTGCCGCCGGCGCCCGCATTGCTGGCCATCGCGCCATGGGCGGAGCACTGGCCGGCGGCCATCTTCGCGGCACAGGCTTCCTTCGACATCTTGCCGGCACAGGTGGCGCCGTCGGCCGAGCTGTACGAGGCCTGCGTATTCGAGGTCTTGTCGTTGTCGCCGCAGGCGTACGCGTAGGTCGCCGCCCCGAGAACCAGAACGCTGAGCGCGAGAACCTTGATCTTGCTCGAGAGCACGTTGCACCTCCGTCGAGATTCAGGAAACCCTGGATGTTGCGATCGATTGCCTCTCAACTGTAGGGGCCCGCGCCGCGGGGGGTCAACCGCGGAAGCCCCCTGAGCGGCCCGTTGACGCAGGTTTGACGCCACGGCACTCGGCCGGGCGATTCGACCCGAACCGTACGATCGCGGGCTTGCTGCCGGGCCCCCGGGCCCCTAGGCTCCGGGGTGACCGCCGCTTAGCTCACCCGTCCGATTCATTCTCCTGGAGGAAACGCCTGTGACGGCTCCCTCGCGCCGCCGGACCCGATCCCGCCTGGCCGCACTCATCCTCGTCGGGCTCGGGTGCGCGTTGCTCGGCCCCGCCGCCGCTCATGTCGACGCGCGGACGCGCAAACCGGCCGTGCGGAACGCCGCGACGGCGCGCAAGGCGAAGCCCGCGCGCCGCCCCGCCGCGCCCGCCCCGCAGCCGAAGGTCACGGTCTCGATCCTCCACACCACGGACCTGCACGGTCACCTGCTGCCCTGGGACTACGAGACGGGCAAGCCGGTCGACGATTACGGCCTCTCGAAGATCGCGACGCTGATCGGCCGGGTGCGCGCCGAGCCGGGCGCGCGCACGCTGCTGGTCGACGCCGGCGACTGTATCCAGGGCTCGGCGCTCGCCGACCTGCACGACGCGGGCGGCCCCGACCGGAACCCGGCGGGCGACGGGCTGCCCGATCCGGAGATGGCGTGCATGAACGCGCTCGGCTACGACGCGTTCACGGTCGGCAACCACGAGTACAACTTCGGCCTCGCCGTGCTCGAGCGAGCGCGCGCGGAGGCGAAGTTCCCATGGCTGTCCGCAAACACGGTGAAGATCACTCCTGCCGGCGCCGGCGCGTACCAGGCGTACGTGGTCAAGGAGGTGGACGGCGTGCGCATCGGCATCCTCGGGCTGACCACGCCGGGGATTCCGAGCTGGGACGACCCCCCGCACTGGGCCGGGCTCGAGTTCGACGATCCGCTGACGACCGCGCAGCACTTCGTGCCCATCCTGCGCGGCATGGAGCGCTGCGACGCGGTCGTGCTGGTCTGCCACATGGGGCTCGAGGAGAACGACCAGGGCAAGCCCTCGCCGGGCCAGGCCCCAAACGAGAACCGCGTGCTCGCGATCGCGCGCGCGGTTCCCGGCGTGGACGCGATCATCATGGGACACACGCACGTGATGATCCCGACCCGCAGCGAGAAAGGCGTGCTGCTCACCCAGGCCGGCCGCTGGGGACAGGCGCTCGGTCGCCTGGACCTGACGTTCGAGCGAAACCCGCAGGGCGGCTATGCGCTCACGGACAAGGCAGCGAGCCTGCTCAAGGTCGACGCGTCGGTGCCGTCCGATCCCCGGATCGAGGCCATCGCCCGCCCCTACCACGACCGCGCCGAGGCCTACCTCAAGACAGTCCTCGCCCAGGCCCCCGCCGCGCTCTCGGGCGCGAATGCGCGCCTGGTCGACAACCCGCTGCTCGAGCTGATCCAGCGCACCCAGATGGAGGCCGGCAAGGCCGACGTCTCGATCTCGCCGATGTTCGCGCCGCGGGTCACGATCGCGGCCGGGCCGGTCACGGTGCGCGACGCCTACGCGCTCTACCCGTACGAGAACACGCTCGCCGTGCTCGACCTGACCGGCGCCGACCTCAAGGCCGTGCTCGAGCACGCGGCGGAGTACTACAACACCTACGACTTCGGCCGCTCGGACCGGCCGGTGGTCAACAGCGCGGTCCAGGGCTACAACTTCGACGTCGCGAGCGGCGTCAGCTACACGCTCGACCTCATGCAGCCCGTGGGGCGGCGCGTGAAGAACCTCGCCTGGCGAGGCCGCCCGCTCGCACCCGAGAAGCACCTGCGTGTGGTCGTGAACAACTATCGGGCGAACGGCGGCGGCGGGTTCGACATGCTCGCGGGCAAGCCGGTGCTGTGGCGTTCGGAGGTTCCCGCCCGGGACCTGCTGGTCGAGGAGATCAAGAAGCTCGGCACGATCCCCTCGCACGTCGACGGCAACTGGCACGCCGTCCCCTCGTGGGCGAACGACCCGGCGGCGACGCGCGCCGGGCTCGAGCTGCTGGTCCGACGCGGCGTGGTCAACGCCGATTCGGCGCTCGCCTGGGGCCCGTCGGCGCCGCTCACGCGCCTGCGTTACGCCACGTGGCTCGAAAAGCTCGGCGGCGCGTCGGCGCGCGCGCTGCTGGTCGCAACCCCCGGGCAGAAGAACC
>JBDTYW010000211.1:0-4616 GCA_040005445.1 Candidatus Eiseniibacteriota bacterium | reverse complement strand
GCGGGACTCCGGCGGCCCTTCGTACTTTCACCCTCGGACTCGCGCCTCTCGGGCTAGTGTCCAGTCGCGGGCGGCGAGGCCAGCGCATCGCGCCGCTTGGTCAGCGTCGCCAGCATGGAGCGCGAGCGCTGCCCTTCCGGCAGCGCGTTCAGGTACGAGACCGCCTCCTCGTACGTCCGCCGCGCCGAGGCGACGTCCCCCCTTCCCTTGAACGCATCCGCGCGCGCCAGGTAGCTGCGCAGCTTGCGCGGACCATAGGCCTTCGCCAATGCACGATCGGTCGCGGCCAGGGCGTCGTCCCAGCGCCCGAGCGCGTTGTAGGCGATCGCCAGCCGGGCCGGCGGATTGTAGTCGTTTGGCAGCGCCTTCTCCGACGCCTCGAGCATCGGGAGCGCCTTCCCGGGCTGCCCCAGTTCGAGGTAGGCCGAAAGCCGGTGCGGATCGAAGACCGCGCGTTCGTCGGGCGTCTTCGCCCGCGCGGCCGCACCCTCGAGGAACGCCGCCCACTGCTCGGCGACGGTGTGCGCCCCGGTCGAGTCGTGCGCGTCGCTCCTGGCATCGAGCAGCACGCCGTAGGTCCCGCTGCGGTCATCGTCCGACATCAGGATCGTGGAGTCCGCGAGGTAATCCCGCGTCATCGCCTCGTAGCGGGTGATCCAGCCGGCCCGTCCCTCGGCGGTATCGGGCAGGGCGAGCGCGGCCCCGAGCGCGCTGCCCGCGATGCTCGCTCCCGAGGTCGTGCGGCCGAGCCGGGGCAACGCGGTCTCGGCGAGCGCGAGCGAGGCCCGGCTCTGGTCCGTGGCCGAGAGCGCATACATGAGCGACTCGACCGCGCGCGCGTAGGATCCGTCCCCCGGGGCGAGCGCGGGCATCGCCGCCTGGTAGGCTTCGGCCGCCGCGGCGTAGTCGCCGGTCCCGTACAGTCGATCGGCGCGCGCGAGCGGACCGTCGGGCGCGGCCACGGCGACCCGGGCATCGTCCAGGAACGCGTGCAACTGGGGAACCGTCATGCCGCCCACCCAGCGGCGGACCACGGTCACGCTCTCGGGGTTCACGACGTAGAACGTCGGAAGCGCGTCGGTCGGCAGCTTCTTGAGCGCGGCCTGGTTCTTGGAATTCTCGTTATCCAGCGCCAGCCAGACAAACTGCCCGGCCCGGCTCGTGAGGGAGGCGTCCGTCAGGACGAAGGCCCTCATCGAGCGACACGTGTGTCACCAGGGCGCCCACGACTCCACAAAGATGGGGACATGGCGCGCGCGCGCCACGCGCACGGCCTGATCGAGGTCGTCGGCGATGAACGGCACGGCCTCGGGCCGCGCCACGGCCTTCGCGCGGAGCCGCGCGGCGGCGGCCGAAGCCGCGCCGGCCGCCGCCGCGAGCAAGCCCGCGGCGCCCAGGGCGAGGACGAAGGAGAAGCGAGCGTTCATGGAGCCTCCAGAGAAGGGTCCGCTCATCATGCCCGAGGCCCCGGGCGAGCACAAGCGTCCGCCCCGGGACGGATCTCGACGCCCGGGTGGAGTTTTCCCTAAGATGCGCCGGTGAGCCCCCCTCCCGCCTCCCACCCCACGCGCGCGGACCTGCGCAAGCTATTCGCGCTCGCCGCGCCGGTCGTGTTCGTCCAGGTCGGCCTCATGGCCATGGGCGTGGTCGACACGATCCTGGTCGGCCGCGTGTCCGCCGACGCGCTCGCCGCCGTGGCGCTCGGCAACATGTACTTCATGACGGTTGCGATGCTCGGCATGGGCGTCCTGTTCGCGCTCGATACCGTGATTTCGCAGGCGGTGGGCGCCGGCGACAACGCGGCGGTCGCGCGCGGCGTCCAGCGCGGCCTCGTGCTCGCGGCCGGGATGACCGTGCCCTCGCTCCTCCCGCTGCTGCTCGCGCACCCGGTGTTCGCCGCGCTCGGGCAGCCCGCGGCCGTGGTGCCGATCGCCGCGGACTTCGTGTGGGTCTCGATCCCGGGGCTGCTGCCGTTCTTCGGATTCATCGTGCTGCGCCAGTCGCTGCAGGCAATGGGCCGGCTCCGGCCGATCGTGATCTCAATCGTGTTCGCGAACGTGCTCAATGCCCTGCTGGGCTGGATGTTCATCTTCGGCAAGCTCGGCGCACCCGCCCTGGGAGCGGTCGGCACCGGCGTGGCGTCGACGATCGGGCGCTGGGCGATGGCGCTGTTCCTGCTCGCCGTCGCGTGGCGGGACGTGCGCCCCGCGCTCCGTCCGTTCACCCGGGCCGCGCTCGACTGGGAGCCGCTCGCGCGCATGGTGCGGCTCGGCATGCCGATCGGCCTGCAGTTCGTGCTCGAGGTCGGCGTGTTCAGCCTGGTCGGGGTGATGATGGGCCGCATGAGCGCGGTCGCGCTCGCGGGGCACCAGGTCGCGATCACACTCGCCAGCCTGATGTTCATGGTGCCGCTCGGCATCTCGGTCTCGGGGGCGGTGCTGGTCGGCCGCGCGGTCGGGCGGCGGGACGCCGACGGCGCGCGGCGCGCGGCACGACTTGCGATCGCGACCAGCGCGGTATTCATGAGCCTCTCCGCGCTGACCATGCTGCTGATCCCGCAATGGATCGCCCGCCTCTACACGACGGACACCGCCGTGATCGCGGTGGCGGCGAGCCTGATCCCGATCGCCGGCGTGTTCCAGGTCTTCGATGGACTGCAGGTCACCTCGGGCGGCGTGCTGCGCGGCTTCGGCGAGACGCGCTCGCCGATGATCGCGAACCTCGTGGGCTACTGGGCGCTAGGCTTCCCGATCAGCCTCGCGCTCGCGTTCTCTGCGGGGTTGGGACCGCGCGGTCTGTGGTGGGGCTTCGTGGTGGGCCTGGGCACGGTCGCGATGTTCCTGCTGTGGCGGGTCCGGCTCAAGCTGGCGAACGTCCCGGAGCCGGTGGCGATCGACCAACCGCCAGCCCCGGGAATCGCGCAGCCCGACCCGTTCGCCACGGCCGAGCACCCGGCAGGCTAGCCGCCCGCGCTCACCCGCACCATGCGCTTCGACGCGTTGAGCCCCGGCGCGACCACGCGGTAGAAGAACACCCCGGGCGCGACCCGGGCGCCCGCGTCGTCCCGTCCGTCCCAGGTCGCAGCGTGCGTGCCCGCGGGCAGGTCCATCGACAGCAGGTGCCTGACCTCGCGGCCGGCGACGTCGAAGATCCCGACGTCGGTGCGGCCGGCCCTGGGCAGCGTGAAGCCGATCGAGGTCGTGACCGTGAACGGGTTCGGCCAGGCATCGCGCAGCGCGAGGCCCCCGCTCCCGCCGCCGGGGCCGACCGAGGTCACGCGCGGCTGAAACCATCCGATGTCCTCGAACGCGAACTTCGTGAGGTCGACCGAGCTCGACAGCCCGTTTGTGATGAACGGCTCCATCAGGAGGCTCGGCTCCGCGCTCACGTCCCAGTGCGAGATCGACGAGCCGGTCTCGATCGGGTTCGGCGCGTACAGCAGCACGCGGCCGTTGTCGTCGGCGCCCGCGAGGAACGACGGGTTCGGGCCGATCGACATGGTGACACCGGTGCCGAGCTGGCCCTTGATCAGGTTGCCGTCGGCCTGCGAGATGCTGACCGTCGGGATCGTCAGGCTCGGGTCCGAGCCACCCATGGCGGGTGGCGTGCCGGCGACGTTGTTCGCGATCACGACCGCGATCGCGCCGGCGGCCTGGGCGGCAGCGGCCTTCTGCACGAACGCGCAGCCGCCGCGATCGATGAGCGCGATCTTGCCCGCCATCGCGCCGCCGTTGACCAGCGGCGTGCAGGCATCGGAGGTCGGCGCGCTGCCGTCGTCGGCGAGCACGACCGACCCGCTGATCAGCGAGGCGCCCGCGGCGGGCCCGAAGTCGGCGACTCCGAACACCTTCAGGCCGGCGATGCCGGCGGGCGAGAGCACCCGCACCTCGGTGCGCTGCCCGAGCATCGTGGGCGCGACCACCTTGACCGCCGAGCCGTCCCATCCCACGTGGCCGGTGTTGATCGCCGAGGTCGCGCGCTGGCCGTTGGTCATGTCGTTCCAGTGCAGGCCGACCGAGTTGTCGAAGATGAAGCGCTGGTAGATGTCCACGCCGCTGTTGAACAGCGCTCCGGTGCTCAGGTTTCCGTACTGCGCGAATCCCAGGCCGTGGCCGAGCTCGTGCAGCACGACCGGGAGCAGCTCGATCTTGTTCGCGGGCTCGTTGCCGTCGACGCCGTAGTACCAGGTCTGGCCGCCGAGGCAGGTGCCGCCGTCGAGTGTGGAATTGAACTGCGCGTTGATGTCGTTGCCGGCCGGGTCGAGGTCGATCCCGGCCAGGCGGTTCGCCAGCGCCGCGGGGTACCACGTGCCCGTGAATTCCGCGTTCGGGAAGTTGCGCAACAGCGAGACCGCGCCGGCGCTGCCGAGCGCCGCGCTCGAGGCGTCGCAGCTCAGCGGGTTGAATTGCGAAGAGACCTTGATGGTGACGGCCGAGGGCAGGATGTTGCCCCAGATGTTCGCCGCGTACTGGAACACGAACAGGCGCTGGGCTCCGAGCGTCGTGCCGGTGTTGCCGCCGACGGGCGCCGCCGGCGTCGTATCGTTGAAGCCCTCGCCGGCGCCGTCGGAATTGACGATCACGATCGTGGCCGCGCGCGCGGCCAGCGGGGTGAGC
>JBDTYW010000210.1:0-4629 GCA_040005445.1 Candidatus Eiseniibacteriota bacterium | reverse complement strand
ACCGCGGGCTCGCGCTGGTCTCGATCGTCGGGCACGGGCTGGCCGACGACTCGGCATTCGCACTCGACGCCGCGCGCCGCTTGAACCGGGCGGAGGCGCAGGTGCGCGGCATGCGCATCGGCTCGCTGGCGGTCTCCTTCGTGGTGCCGCGCGAGGCGGCCGAGACCGCGCTCTCGGTGCTGCACGCCGCGTATCTGGAGCCGGCGGCCGTGAAGGGCTAGCCCCGCGCGATCCCCATCGCCCAGGCTCCGAAGCGCTTCGCCTCGACGCGCCGGCGCACTTCGCGGTACGCCACCTCGTAGCCGGCGGCGGTCGCCTCCCACGAACCGTCATGGGTCATCGCGTTGCGCACGAGCCGGCGCCAGGCATGGGGCTGGTGGAACGTGTCGATCGCATGCGCGAGCGAGGACGCCAGGTCGAGCGGCGTCGGCTCGAGGAACGTGAATCCCGTGCCGGTGCCTGCGACCGGGTCGAAGTCGGTGACCACGTCGGCGAGCCCCCCCACCTTGTGCGCCACCGGCACCGCGCCGTAGCGCATCGCGCGCAGCGCCTGGCGCCCGGTCGGTTCGAACAGCGTGGGCAGCAGGAACAGGTCCGCGCCGGCGACGATCTCGCGCACCAGCGTGTCGTCGAAAGTGAGTCGCGCGAACAGGCGGTCCGGGTGGCGCTGCGCGGCCTGGCCGAGCGCGACGTGGTGGACGCGGTCGCCGAGCCCGAGCACGAAGTAGCGCGCGTCGAGCGCCAGCAGTCGATCGAGCGCCTCGGTCACCAGCGCCATCCCCTGCTCGTCGGTCAGTTTCGCGATCAGGCCGACGATCGGCCACGCGTGTCCCGACTCGGCGGGATCGCTCGGCCAGCCCGCGCGCTCGGCCAGCGCATGCCGGCAGCGCGCCTTGCCGGCGAGATCGGTCGCCGTGTAGGGCGCGGCGATTGCCGCGTCGCCCGCCGGGTCCCACACCGCCGCATCGATGCCGTGCACCACGCCCACGGTGTCGGCCGCGCGCAGCGACAGCACCGGCGCAAGCTCGCGCGCGAGGGCGCGGTCCTCGAGCAGCTCGGCGGCATGGGTCTTCGACGGCAGCACGACGAGATCGGCATGGCGCAGCCCGATCTTGAGCAGCGGCACGAGCGCGTCACCGTCGTAAGTTCCCCACGGCTCTTGCGCGTCGGCCTCGAGCCCGGCCTCGACCAGCGCGGCCGCGGGCTGCGGCTCCTGGTCGTCCAGGTCGAGCGCGCTGATCAACGTGCCGGTGCGCACGAACTGCGCGTCGTCCGCGTAGACCCGCTTGAGCAGGCCGAGCGTCCAGGCGGCGCGCGCATCGAACGCGTGCACGAGGTCGGGCTTGGCGTCGAGCGCCTTGAGGCCCTCGAGCACGGCCCGCCCGAAGAACGCGAAGCGCGCCGCATTGTCCGGGTACGGCGTGCCGTCGGCCGGGTCGGTCCACAGGCCCGGGCGATCGAAGAACCGGCGGTTGCCGCGATGGTGGACAAGGATGATCTCGGGCGAGCGGCCGCCCTCCGGGCGCAAAGGCAGCGTGACGCGGATCAGCGCCGCGGGCTCGATGCCGGCGGGATCCGGGACGCGCAGCTCCGGGCGCAGGGTCTCGCGCCGGCTGCCCTCGGGAAACGTGAGATCGCGATATGCAGGCAGGAAGAGCGTGACCTGGTGGCCACGCCGGGCGAGGGAGTTCGCGACCGCGGCGACGATGTCGGCGCGGCCGCCGTGTCGCGCGAGCGGCGACGCCTCCGTCGCCACGAGCGCAACACGAAGAACTTCGCTCATGCAGGGACCTCCGGGGATGCCGTGTCCGTGTCCGCCTCGGGCGGCTGGGACGTGGACGGGATCGCTTCACGCAGGTACGCGGCCGCGTCCTCCGGCGGCGTCGGGTTGATGTAGAAGCCCGACCCCCACTCGAAGCCGGCGACCTTGGTCAGCTTGGGCATGATCTCGATGTGCCAGTGATAGTACTCGTGATCGGAATCGCGATTCGGCGAGGTGTGGATCACCAGGTTGTAGGGCGGGTTGTTGAGCGCAAGGTTCAGGCGTTGCAGCGTCTCGCGCAACACGCCGGCGAGCTCCTTGTACTCCTCCGCGCTCTGCGCCTCGAACGCGGCCTGGTGCACGCGCGGCAGGATCCAGCACTCGAACGGAAAGCGCGCGGCGTAGGGCACGATCACGGCGAACCGCGGCGACGAGATCACGACCCGCTTGCCGTTGCCCTCGGACAGCTCCTGTTCGACGACATCGCACCACACGCAGCGCTCCTTCATCTGGAAGTAGGAGAGCGAGCCGTCGAGTTCCTCCTGCACCTGCTTCGGCAGGATCGGCGTCGAGATCAGCTGCGTGTGCGTGTGCTCGAGCGAGGCGCCGGCCGCCTCGCCGTGGTTCTTGAACACGAGGTTGTACTTGAGGCGCTTGTCCTTGCGCAGGTCGATCATGCGCTCGCGATAGGCCCAGAGGATGCTCGCGATGTGATCCTCGCTCATGTCGGCGAAGTCGCGATGGTGATCGGTGCCCTCGATGATCACCTCGTGGGCGCCGATGCCGTTCATCTTGTCGTAGAGGCCCTCGGCGCGGCGATTGAGCGAGCCCTCGATCTGCAGCGCGGGGAACTTGTTCGGCACGACGCGGATCGTCCATCCCGGTCCGTTCGCAGGCGACTGGTCGGGGCGGTACGCGAGGACCTCGGGCGGGGTGGTGCCCTCGTTGCCGGGGCAGAACGGGCAGAAGGCCGCGTGCTTCATTTCGACGGTCTCGGCGAAATCGGACGGCTTGCGCCCTCTTTCAGTCGAAATGATGACCCAGCGGCCTACGACCGGGTCCTTGCGCAACTCCGGCATCTGCGGTCCTCCCCTGTCCCTTGGCGGCGGAATGCGAGGCGACTGTAGGCGCTGGGGGGGCGGGGCGTCAAGCATGGTCGGGCTCCGGGAGGTCCTCTAAGCGTCTCGACGGCCGAGGCTTAGGCCGACGGGGCAAGAGCGAGTGTGCGGTAAAGTTGCTCCTGGGCCTCGCCGAAGCCCCGGCCCCGCCGGGCGCACACCACGGCCGCGGTCTCGAGGAACTTGTCCACGTCGTAGGCCACGCGCTCGCGCCCGTCCCACCACGAGAATGCCGCCAGCTCGCGCGGGCTCACGGCGCCGCCGCCGAACAAGTTCGACGCCGGGCCGATGACCGCGCCGGTCGTGAGCAGCGTGCCGATTCCGGTCTTCACGTGATCGCCGACGAACGAGCCGATCTTGTTGTCCTCGGTCTCGTGCTCGACGCCATGGAGCGACACGCGGACGGGGCGATAGTTGTTCTTGAGGTCGCTCGTGGTCGTGAGCGCCCCGAGGTTGACCCACTGGCCGATCACCGAGTGCCCGACGAAGCCATGGTGCCGCTTGTTGCCGTAGCCCTGGAAGATCGTCTCCTCGATCTCCCCCGCCACGCGGCAGACCGGCCCGAGCGCGACGCTGCCGCCGAGCTTGCCCCCCAGGACGTGCGTACCGGCGCCGATCCAGCACGGCCCGACGATGTGGGTGTGGGCCTCGACCACGGCGTCGCGCTCGACCACGATCGGGCCGTCGCCGGCATCGAGCACGCAGCCGGGCGCGATGCGCGCCGTCGGGTGGAGCGCGATGCCCCCGGGCGCGACCAGGTGCGCCCCGGGCGCGAGCGCGGGATTGTTGCGCGGGGCAAGCTCGGCGCCGTGCGCCGCACGGACCGCCATCTCGCCTTCGACCAGCAGCTCATGGTGATTGTGCCGGAGCAGGTCCCACACCGCGTCCACGAACGGCGCGTCGATTTCCTCGTCCCTGATGTCGGCGCCGGCGGGGGTGTCGGTGCGCGCGAGCAGTTCGGGCGCGGCGAGCACGGCGGCGGTCATGCGCGGCGGGTGCGAGATCGCAAGGACGCGCGCACCCGTGCACCAGCGCATCGGGCCCTTCGATTGCGCCACGGCCTCGAGCCAGCGTTCGTCGGCGAGCGCGCGGCCGTTGAGCCACAGCACCTCGCCCTGGATCTTGAGGTCCGAGGGCGCGGGCAGCGGGCCCTCGTCCTCCTCGAGTGCCGCGATCACGCCCGGGCGGCCGAGGTAGGCGAACTGCGCGCCGGGAAAATGCCCCTTGAGCTTCTCGCCCAGCGTGTGGCCGCCGAGCCTCAGGTCCCACACCGGCCGCGTCGCCGCCAGCGGCCAGAGCAGCCGGTGCCCCTCGTCCTCGAACAGGACGACGACGGCCGGCCTCACGGCTCCCTCAACGCGCGGAACGCCTCTGGGTAGCCTTCGAGATGGAGGCGATTCGCCAGCTCGGCGGCGCCGTCGGCGGTCAGGCAGCCGCCCACGCGCACGCGGTGGATCGCGCCGTCGGAGCGCACCCAGGCCGCGAGGTTGAGCGTCTTCTCGATGCGCCGGACCTCGTCCTTCGCGCGGCTCTCGCTCGTGGTCACGAGCACCTGCACCTCCCAGCACGCGCGGTCGTTGACCGGCAGCGGCTCGGGCTTGGAGGGCGCGGGTGCAGACGGGGCGGGCGCCGGCTCACCGCTCCCGGCCCCGCGTGCGAGCATTGCCGGGTCGCGCAACGAGTCGACGAGTTCCTGCCCGAGCGCGCTCGGGCCCTTGGGATAGACGTGGTTCCGACGCGCGGCTTTCG
>JBDTYW010000209.1:0-4642 GCA_040005445.1 Candidatus Eiseniibacteriota bacterium | reverse complement strand
TGTTCATGGCGAACGCCGGCGGCGCGTGGGACAACGCGAAGAAGGTCGTCGAGGTCGAGCTCAACGAACGCAACACGCCGCTCCACGACGCGACCGTCATCGGCGACACCGTGGGCGATCCGTTCAAGGACACGTCGTCGGTCGCGCTCAACCCGATCATCAAGTTCACGACGCTGTTCGGCGTGCTCGCGGTCGAGCTGGCCGTGGCGAACCCGGCGGTGACGCGGCCGATCGGCGTCGTCCTGCTGCTCGTGGCGTTGGCGTTCGTGTACCGCTCGTTCTACGGCATGCGCATCAGCAACACCGGCGCGATCAAGGCGGTGGAGCACAAGGCCGCGGCCTAGACCCGAACCATCCGGGCTGTTTTCGGCGCCTCCTCCGTCTCCGGGCGGAGGAGGCGCTTCGTCGTCCGGGCGCCGGTCTGCTACGCTGGGCGAGGTCGTTCGCCGCTCGAGTCCCCCAGTTCACCCCCGAGGACACCATGCCGTCGGTCATGTCCGCAGGCACCATGCTCGGCCCCTACGAAATTCGCGAATTGCTCGGCGCCGGCGGTATGGGAGAGGTCTATCGCGCCCGCGACTCGCGGCTCGCCCGCGACGTCGCGATCAAGATCCTGCCCGCGTCGCTCGCCCAGGACGAGGACCGGCTGAAGCGCTTCCATCGCGAGGCGCGGGCGGCCGGGCAGCTCAATCATCCGAATGTGATGGCGATCTTCGACGTCGGGACCGGCGACGTGCCGTACTTCGTGTGCGAGCTGCTCGAGGGCCAGGAACTGCGTGCCCGGCTCGACCAGGGAGCGCTGCCGCCGCGCAAGGCGGTGGCGATCGCCGTGCAGGTCGCGCGCGGGCTCGCGGCCGCGCATGAGCGCGGGATCCTCCACCGGGATCTCAAGCCCGAGAACCTCATGATCCTGGCGAATGATCACGTCAAGATCCTCGACTTCGGCCTCGCCAAGCTCATGCAGCGCGACCCGGTCGCCGGGGACCAGACCGGGCCGATCCTGTCCCAGCTCACGATGACCGGCACGTTCATGGGCACGGCAAGCTACATGTCGCCCGAGCAGATCCGCGAGCAGCCGGCCGATCACCGCGCGGACCTGTTCGCGTTCGGCGCGATCCTCTACGAGATGCTCACCGGGCGGCGCGCGTTCGACGGGGCGTCGCACGCCGACCGCATGAGCGCGATCCTCAAGTCCGAGCCCCCGGCCCTGCCGCCCGCGGTCGAAACCGCCCTGCCGGGCATCGGCGCGATCGTCGCGCACTGTCTCGAGAAGTCGCCGGAGAGCCGCTTCCAGTGCGCGGCGGACGCGGCGTTCGCGCTCGAGCTGGTGGATCGCGGCGTGGCGCCGGTCGCGCCGGGCCCGCCCGCCGGCGAGGCCGCGCTCCGTCGCCATACGTTTCGCCGCACGACCTACCGCGAGGGCTCGATCCTGTCGGCCCGCTTCGCCACCGACGGGCAGGCGATCTGCTACGGCGCCGCGTGGGAGGGCCGCCCGGTCGAGCTGTTCTGGGCCTACCCGGGCAGCCCCGAGTCGCGCGCGCTCGGTTTTCCGCGCACCGACCTGCTCGCGATCGCGCCCTCGGGCGAGATGGCGGTCTCGCTCCGGCGGCGCGCCCGCGGCGGATTCGTTTACACGGGCATGCTGGCACGCATGCCGGTCGGCGGCGGCGCGGCGCGCGAGTTGCTCGAGGGCGTGTTCGAGGCGGACTGGAGTCCGGACGGCCGCCAGCTCTGCGTCGTGCGCGAGGAAAACGGCCTGACGCGCATCGAGTACCCGATGGGAACACCGCTCTACCAGACACCGGGCTGGGTCAGCCACGTGCGGGTCTCACCGAGCGGCGACTTCATCGCGTTCCTCGATCATCCCGTGCGCGGCGACGACATGGGATCGGTCGCGGCCGTGGATCTCAAGGGCGTGGTGCGCACGCTTTCCACCGGCTGGTCGAGCGCGCGCGGGCTGGCGTGGGGCCCCGGGGGCCGCGAAATCCTGTTCTCCGCGTTCCGGACCGGCGTCGGGCGATCGCTCTATGCGGTGAACCTCGAGGGAACCGAGCGCCCGATCCTCGAGGTGCCGGGGCACATGACGCTGCTCGATGTTTCCGCGCAGGGGGCGGCGCTGATCGTGCTCGAGAACGAGCGCGCCCGCGTCCAGTTCCTGCCGGCGGGGGAGTCGCTCCCGCGCGACCTCACCTGGCTCGACTGGACGCTCGTGCGATCGCTCTCGCCGGACGGCGCGCGCGTGCTGATCGACGAGACGGGCATCGGCGGGGGCGAGTTGCACTCGACCTACCTGCGCGGCACCGACGGCTCGCCCGCGGTGCGGCTCGGGGACGGGGCCTGCCTGGACATGACGCCGGACGGGCAGTGGGCGCTCGCGGTGGTCGGGCACGGGCCGACCCGGCTCGACCTCCTGCCCTGCGGGGCGGGGTCGCCGCGCACGATCCCGATCGACACCCTGAACGTGCACTATGCGGCGTTCTTCCCCGACGGCGAGACGCTGTGTGTGCTCGGGCAGGAACCGGGCGGCGGCCCGCGGCTCTATACCGTGAACTCGATCACCGGCAAGCATGCGGCGTTCACGGAGGAGGGCATCAGCTCCTACGACGTGCTGGTCGCCCCGGACGGCCAGCGGGTCGCGGCGCGCGGGCCGGACCAGGCGATGATGCTGTTCCCGCTCGACGGCGGCACGCCCACGCGGGTCGCGGGCGTGGCCGAGAGCGACCGCGCGATCCGCTGGAGCACTGACGGCCGCGCGATCTTCGTGTTCACACGCGGGGAATTGCCCGCAAAGATCTTCCGCATCGACCTCGAGACCGGGGAGCGCAAGCTCTGGAAGGAGCTCGCACCCTCCGATCCGACGGGAGTCGAGGGCCTGACCATGGTCCGCCTGGCGCAGGACGAGCAGACCTACGCTTACAGCTACGCGCAACGCCTGAACGACCTGTACGTGGTCGAGGGCCTGTTCTAGGGATGGAGGAACGATGACGCTCGAGCAACGGCTCACCGAGGAGATGAAGGACGCGATGCGCGCCAGGGACGAGCTCAAGCTCTCCGTGATCCGCATGCTGCGCGGGCAGATCCTGCTCGAGAAGAAGAAGGGCACCGGCGTCAGCGAAGTGCCCGACGACGTCGTCGTGGCGCTCGTGCGCGGCCACGTCAAGCGGCTCAAGGAGACGATCGAGGCCACGGCCGCGGCCGGGCGCGAGGATCTCGCCGGGCAGGCGCGCAAGGAACTCGAGGTGGCGCAGGTCTACATGCCGGCGGAGATCGGCGAAGCCGAGCTCGAGGCGATCGTCAAGGACGCGCTCGCGAGCACGGGTGTGACCGACGCGAAGGGCATGGGCCAGGTCATGAAGGTCGTGATGGAGAAGGTCAAGGGCCAAACCGACGGGCGCCGCGTGCAGGAGTTCATCAAGCGCGCGCTCGGGAGCTGACATGGCCGACGCCCGCATCGAGGAATTCCTCGAAGTCGCGCCCGTGCCGCTCGGCCTGCCCACCGGCGAGGTCGAGCGCCGCCTCGGCAAGGCCGCGCGCGTGCTCGAGAAGGACGGCGCCGCGATCGGCTTCCTGTTCGCGGCGCTCGGCGTCTGGCTCGCGGCCGAGGACGGCGTCGTGTCGTCGGTCTCGTTCCTGACCGGCACGGCTGACGAGGGCGGCGTGCAGTTCCCGGGCGAGCTCCCGGGCGGCCTGCGCGTGAGCGACCCGCCCGCGCGCGTGCAGGAGCTGTTCGGCGAGCCCGATCGCATGCAGGAGATCGGCCTGCCGCGCCCGCCCCACGCGAAGCTCGTGCTGTCGTTCTATACGCTGACCGCGCCCGCGACGGTCACGTTCGCGTTCCGCACGCAGGACCCGACGCGGCTCGAGCGCATCGTGCTCTCGCGTCGCCCGGCGTGAGTCCGCGATGAAGCCGCGCGGCGTGCTGGTCGCCGTGCTCGCGCTCTCGGGGCTGGGCGATGTGGCCGGGGGCCTGCTCTCGGCGCTCGATTGGCGCCGTGCGGCCACGCTGATGGCGCGCGCGATTCCCGACTGGCGGGAGCAGGAGCGCGCCATGCGCATGGCATTCGCGGACGACGCGCTGCACCAGTTGTGGGCGAACCTGGGCACGGCGCTGCTCGCGCTCGGGTTGACGCAACTGGTGGCGGCCTACTGGGTCGCGCGCGGACGGACCGCGGGCTACGACCTGGCGCGGCTCGTGGGGTGGGCGTTGCTGCTGGCGGGGGCGATCATGGCGCTCGGCGCGGGGCAACTCTCCTCGCTCGCGACCGAGGCGGCGCGCGGGCTGGTCCTCCTCGGGCTCGCCACGTGGGCGCGCACCGCGCTGGAGGCGGAGGCGCCCTCGACTTCCGGGGCTGGAACCTAGCGGCGCTTCGCGGCCTTCTTCTGGGCGCGCACCTTGTCCTTGATCTTGGTCTGCTTGAGCTTGGCCTTCTTGCGGCGCAGGCGCGCCTTGTATGCGGTCATCGGGATCTCCTCGTCGGGGCGAAAGCAACGCGCCGCCCGGTCGGACGACGCGCACCGCCGCATGGTATCGGTCCGCCCGGCGCCCGCCAAGCCCGAATTGACCCCGGCCCGCGTGGAGACGATACTTCTCCCGTGAATCGCCCCTTGCGCGCCGTTCCGCTACTGCTCGTCTTTCTTGCCT
>JBDTYW010000208.1:0-4645 GCA_040005445.1 Candidatus Eiseniibacteriota bacterium | reverse complement strand
GGTCAGGCAGGACCAGCACGCGCCCGCCCCGGTCGAGCGGCACGCCAAGCGCGGCCCCGAGCGGCGACGCCTTGACGCCGGCCGCCCACAGCACGGTGCGCGCCTCGACGCCGGTCTCCCCCATGGTGACGCCCCGTGCGTCGATCCCGGTGACGCGGCGGTCGAGCAGCATCTCGACGCCGCGCGCCTTCAGGATCGCGGCGGCGCGAGCGGACAGGTGCTCGGAGAAGGTCGCAAGCACGCGCGGCGCGGCGTCGATCAGGACGATGCGCGCGCTCGCGGGATCGAAGTTGCGAAAGTCCTTTGCCAGCGTGCGTTTGGCGATCTCCTCGAGCGCACCCGCGAGCTCGACGCCGGTCGGCCCCGCGCCCACGATCGCGAACGTCAGCCACGCGCGGCGGCGCGCCTCATCGGGCTCCTGCTCGGCATTCTCGAACGCGAGCAGCACGCGGCGGCGGATTTCGAACGCGTCCTCGACGTCCTTGAGCCCCGGCGCGAACGGCGCCCAGTCGTCGTGCCCGAAGTACGAGTGCGTGCTCCCCGGCGCCAGGATGAGCGCGTCGTAGGCGAGCGGCCCGCGGTCGGTGACCACGATGCGCCGCTCGGGGTCGATGCCGGTCACGTTCGCGAGCCACACGGTGGTGTTGCGCTGGTGGCGCAGGATGCTGCGGATGGGCGTCGCGATGTCGGGCGCGGAGAGGCCCGCGGTCGCGACCTGGTAGAGCAGCGGCTGAAACAGGTGGTGGTTGCGGCGGTCGACCAGCGTGACCCGCACGTCGGCGCGGCCGAGCGCCTGCGCCGCGTAGAGCCCGCCGAAGCCCCCGCCCACGATCACGACATGCTGCGACTCCGTCACCGAGTCTCCCGGCCGAGCGCGCGCCGCGCGACCGCGCCCCCGAGGTCGAGCCCCGGGACGCCGGCGCCGAGCAGGAGCGCATAGGCCCAGGCGTCGCGCGGGCGAATGCAGGCGAATGCGAACGCGGCGACGAACAGCATCAGCACGGCGGGCTGGATCTCGTCCTGCCCCCGGTCCAACATGGCGATTCCGATGCCGACCTCGCCGGCCACAACCAGGGCCAGCGGACGCAACCAGGGTTGGTGGGTCACCTCGGTCCTCCGGGACATGCGGGCGAAACGCCCTGAGAACGAATCTAGGGGCGCGGGCCGCAGGGGACAAGCCCCGGGCGGGCCGGAGATGTTCGGGCTCACGCGGGGCGCGATTTCGGCCGATAACGGCGGGGTCGGCGCCAAGGCGCCAGGGAGGGCGTGCGTGCTGATCCTTTTCGTCGCAACCATCTTTCTTTCGGCCGCGCTCTTGTTCGTGGTCGAGCCGATGTTCGCGCGCATGGCGCTGCCGTTGCTCGGCGGTTCGCCGGCGGTGTGGAACACCGCGCTCGTCTTCTACCAGGCGACCCTGCTACTGGGCTACACGTACGCGCATGCGCTGTCGCGCCTCACCCCGCGGCGCCAGGCGATGTTCCACTCGGTGTTCCTCCTGCTCCCGATGATCGTGCTGCCGATCGCGGTCTCGCGCCACGGTCCGCCGCCGGGAGGCGAGAACCCGATCCCCTGGTTGCTCGGGCTGCTCGTCGTGGCGGTCGGGCTGCCGTTCTTCGTGGTCTCGACCGGCAGCTCGCTGCTCCAGCGCTGGTTCGCCCGCACCGGGCACGGCAACGCGCCGGATCCCTATTTCCTCTACGCCGCGAGCAACCTCGGGAGCCTGGTCGGCCTGCTCGCCTACCCGCTCGTGATCGAGCCGCAGCTGACCGTGGCCGCGCAGAGCTACGGCTGGACGATCGGCTACGTCGTGCTCGCGGGCCTCACGCTTGCGTGCGCATGGCTCGCGCTGCGCCCCGAATCCGAGGCCGCCGCGCGGCCCGATCCGCCGGCGCACGATGCGGGCGCCGCCTCGATCCCCTGGCCGCGCCGCCTTCACTGGGTGCTCTGGGCGTTCGTGCCGTCGAGCCTCCTCCTGGGCGTGACCACCCACCTCACCTCGGACGTGGGCTCACTCCCGCTCCTGTGGGTCGTGCCGCTGGCGATCTACCTTGTGACTTTCACGGTCGCGTTCGGCCGGCCCGGCCTGGCGCCGCGGGGGATCGTCCAGCGCGTGCTCGCGATGGTCATGGTCCTGGTGGCGGTCACGCTTGCCGCGCGCGCGAACGAGCCGTTCCTGTTCCTCCTCGCGCTCGATTTGACCCTGCTCGCGCTCGTCGGCCTGCTGTTCCACGGGCTGCTGGCCGGGGATCGGCCCGAGGCCTCGCAGCTCACGAGCTTCTACCTTTGGGTCGCGCTCGGCGGCGTGCTCGGCGGCGTGTTCAACGCGCTGCTCGCGCCGCTGATCTTCTCCTCGGTGGCCGAGTACCCGATCGTCGTGGTGCTGGCGTGCCTGGTCGCCCCGCCGTTCGTCTCCGTCGGCGCCGGGCGGCGCGGCAGGTCGCTCCTCGACTTTGCGCTGCCGGCGCTCGTCGGCGGACTCACGCTGGCGGCGATCGCGCTGGTCAAGCACTTCGGGATGGTCTCCTCGCCGCTCGTGGTCGCGCTCACGTTCGGCTGGCCGGCGTTGCTCGTGTTCTCGTTCTCACGCCGGCCCCTGCGGTTCGGGCTCGGGCTGGGGGCGCTGCTGCTCGCCGCGTCGACATTCACGATCGGCGGCGGCCGGCTGCTGCACGAGGAGCGCAGCTTCTTCGGCGTGCATCGCGTGATCGCCACCGTGGGCGGCAAGCACCTGTTGCTCCACGGCAGTACGTTTCACGGGCTGCAGTGGATCGACCCGGCGAAGCACGACCAGCCGCTCTCCTACTATCACCGGGAGGGACCGTTCGGGCAGGTCTTCGCCGATCGCGCAGCGCTCGCGCGGCCGTTGCGCGTCGGACTCATCGGCCTCGGCGCCGGCGCGCTCATCGCCTATGCCCACCCCGGCGATACCTGGACCGCATATGAGATCGACCCGGTGGTCGACCGGATCGCGCGCGACCCGCGCTACTTCACGTACATCGCGGACGCCCCGGTTCCGCTGCGGACCGTGCTCGGCGATGGCCGGCTGTCGCTCGCGGCCGATTCGAGCGCGCGCTACGACGTGCTCGTACTCGACGCCTACAGCTCCGACGCGATCCCGGTCCACCTGCTGACGCGCGAGGCGATCGCGCTCTACATGGCCCACCTCGCGCCCGGCGGCATCCTGGCATTCAACCTGTCGAACCGGCATCTCGATCTCAAGCCCGTGCTGGCCGCGCTCGCGCTCGACGCCGGGCTCGTCTGCCGGCTGCACGACGACCTCGACGTCACTCCCGAGCAGTACGTTTCCGGCCGCTTCCCCGCCCGCGTGGCGGTGGTGGCGCGCACCAGCGCGGACCTCGGCGGGATCGCGCGCGACCCGCGCTGGATCACGCCCCGGCCCCAACCCGGGCTGCGCCTGTGGACCGACGACTACTCGAGCCTGCTGCCGATCTACCGCACCAGCGTGGGCAGTCCCGGTGCAAGGTAATTCCTGAAAGACAGGCGGCCCTCCGGCATCCTAGGATCAGGTAGCGCCGGCTCCATAGGCGCTCGACACCCTCGTCCCGACACCCGGAGGTCCTCGATCATGGAACGTACGAGCAGCGCCGTCTGGCGCGGCGCCGGCACGGATGGCGCCGGCAGCCTGAGCACCCAGAGCGGCGCATTCCGCGACCAGCCCTACTCTTTCCAGACGCGCTTCGGCAGCGAAGACGGCAAGGCCGGCACGAACCCCGAGGAGCTGATCGCCGCCGCCCTCGCCGGCTGCTTCACGATGGCTGTCTCCTTTGCACTCACGGGCGCGGGCCACACGCCCGAGGAGCTGCGCACGAAGGCTCACGTCAAGATCGAGCGCATCGACAATGCGTTCACGATCACCGGGATCCGGCTCGAACTCGACGGCCACGTCCCCGGCATCACGCCGGCGGCGTTCCAGGAACTGGCGCAGAAGGCCAAGGCAGAGTGCCCGGTCTCGCGCGCGCTCGCGAGCGTGCCGATCACGCTCGAAGCCCGGCTGACCTGACCCGGCCGGGCGATCCGGCCGGCAGCCCGGACGGCAGGCGGCGGGCGATCCAGCCTGCGATTGCCCCGCCGGACGTCCCCTAGCCCCCTGTCCCCAAGTCACTTGCAGGAATTCAAATTCAGGATTTGATCCCGCCGGCGTCCGCAGGTACATTTTCTGCGTCTTCGGTCGATGGGTGACGCACGGAACGCGTTCGGATCCGCCAGAGATGTTGCTGGCGGATTTTTTCATGGGTCGCGCCCACCGCGATCGAGACGACGGTCAGAGTGGCCGGAAGCGGCCGCCGCTTCAGTGGCGGCGTTGGACAGGGCCTGACGGCCCTTGCAAGGAGTTTCAAAGTGGCTCGTGGCACGGTGAAGTGGTTCAACGAGGCGAAGGGTTTCGGTTTCATCTCGCAGGAAGGCGGCGAGGACGTGTTCGTTCACTTTTCGGCGATCCAGGGCGATGGCTTCAAGACCCTGGCCGAGGGTGAGGCGCTCGAGTTCGACGTGACGCAGGGTCCGAAGGGACTGCAGGCCGCGAACGTCCGCCGGGGCTGATCGCCTGGGCTGAATCGCTCCAAAGAAGCCGGGGCGGCGTCCTTCGGGACGCCGCCCCGCTTCATTTCGGGAGTATGCTCGGGGC
>JBDTYW010000207.1:0-4669 GCA_040005445.1 Candidatus Eiseniibacteriota bacterium | reverse complement strand
GCCTGCTGCTCGAGGAGGGCTACCAGACGAAGAAGGTCGCGGAGGAGAAGATCCGGCGCGCGCAGGTTTCGTCGGTGCAGCTCTCCACGTACTTCGTCGGCTGGCAGCAGATCCTCAAGATGCGGGAGGAGCAGAAAGCCGCGAAGGGCGACGCCTTCCACCTGCGCGAGTTCAACGACGCCCTGCTTTCGCACGGAACGCCGCCGCTGCCGTACCTGCGCGAGGTGTTCTTCCACAGCGAGGCCCCGGTCAGCGGGCGCGGCTAGGCCGGCCCGCACGACCCGTCCACCCGACGCGGAGGGCCCCATGGGACTCGATCGCGCGCGACTCTCGGAAATCGCCGGCGACGCCTGGTCCGCGCTCAGGCGCCGGCCGCGCCTTGCGTTTCTCGCGGCCTGCGTTGCGGTGCTCCTCGCTTCGTGGTGGGGCACGCAACGCTTTGCCGACCAGCTGCTCTCTTCGCTGCCTTTGAGCGAGGCGCCGGTGCCGCCGACGCCGATGACGGAAGCCGAGCTCCAGCGCCAGATCGACGAAGCCCGGCGCATCAACGACGAGCTGCGCGCCAACCGCGAAGCGAGGGCCTTCGCCGTCCAGCACGCGAGCGTGTTCCTCGCCGACTCGCTCGGGATGCCCGACGGCACGCCGAAGCGACCCGCCGACGCCGGCGCCACCACCGCGCGCTCCTCAGATGCGCCCGACCCCGACGCCTTCGTCGCCATCGACGAGCCTGCCGAACCCATCTACACGGTGAGGGCAAGCTTGCCGGAACTCGCGCGCCAGGCCGGCGTCGAGGGCACGGTTGTCGTGCAGGCGCTCGTCGGCATCGACGGGCGCGTGCGGGATACGCGCGTCATCAAGTCGGTTCCGCTGCTCAACGGCGCGGCGCAGGCGGCTGTCCGGCAGTGGCGCTTCAAGCCGGCGGCCACGGGGGGGTCGCCCGTGGCCACCTGGGTGAGCGTGCCGATGGCGTTCCGGAAGTAGCCCCCTGCCCGGATCGGAATCCTCGATGTCCAGCGGAATGCGCCGAAACCCGCGGGCCGCCCACGTCGTACCCGTTGCTCACCGATCCTCCGAAGAATCGATCTTGTCGGCTCAGTCGAATTCGGGCCGGAATCGGTACCCGTCGAGCGCCATGCGCCCGATCAGCGCGCAGGGCTCGAAGCGCGCGCCGTGCACCTGGGCGAGCGCGCGCAGCCGATCCGCGACGACGGGAAGGCCGAGCATGTCGGCGTGGCGCAGGAGCCCGCCGCGGAACGGGGGGAACCCCGTTCCCATGATCATCGCCAGGTCCACCTGCGCAGGGGACTCGACGATCGATTCCTCGAGACAACGCGCCGCCTCGTTGATCATCGCGAGGATCATGCGCTCGCGCCACGCCCCGGGCCCGGCGGTGATCACGTCGCGCGACGGGCGATCGGCGAGCGGGTAGACCGCCGGGTCGCTCGTGCCGACGCCGTCCCGATAGCGGTAGAAGCCGAGTCCGCCTTTCTTTCCGATCCGCCCCCCGGCGACCATGGCGTCGAGCACGCCGGCCGGATCGACGCGATCCCCGAACGCGGCGCCGAGGACGTGCGATACCTTGTCCGCGACGTCGAGGCCGATCTCGTCGAGCAGGCGCAGCGGACCCATCGGCATCCCGAAATCGACCATCGCATCGTCGAGCGTCTCGATGTGGACACCCTGGCGGAACAGGTGCAAGCCCTCGTTGAGATACGGCATGAGGATCCGGTTGACGAGGAAGCCGGGCGCGTTCTTGACCACGACCGGCGTCTTGCCGAGCCTGCGCGCGAGTGCGAGCGCGGTCTCGGTCGCGGCCTTCGACGTGCGCGCGCCCACGATGATCTCGACCAGCGGCATGCGATCGACCGGATTGAAGAAGTGCAGCCCCGCCAGGCGCTCGGGGCTCGCCATGCGCGAGGCCATCGTGTCGACGTCGAGCGAGGACGTGTTGGTCAGCAGGATCGCGTGCGCGGGGAGATGGGCCTCGACCTCCGCGAGTACGGTCTGCTTGATCTCGAGCTTCTCCACGATCGCCTCGATCACCGCGTCGAGGCGCGAGAAGCCGGCGTAGTCCGTCCCGCCGGCGATCAGGCGCATCTTGCGGTCGCGCACGGCCGGCTTGAGCCGGCGTCGCCGCACGCGGCGCTGATAGAGATCGTAAGCCGCCTTGAGGCCCTTGCCGACCGCCTCGGGCGCGACGTCCTTGAGCCGTGCCGGGATTCCAACGTCGGAAAGCGCGAACGCGATCCCGCCGCCCATCACGCCGGCGCCGAGCACGCCGACGGACTGCACGTCCACCGCATGCGGCGTCGGCGGATCCTTCTTCGCGCCTTCGGTGAGGAAGAAGATCGAAAGCAGGTTCTTGTGCTCGGGCGTGACCAGCAACTCGCCGACGGCGCGTGCCTCGAGCGCCAGAGCCTCGGGGATCGGGCCCCGGCCGGTTTGCGGCAGGATGTCGAGGACCTTGAGCGGCGCCGGATAGTGGCCGTGCGTCTCGCGCATGACGCCCTTCCTCGCCTGCGAGAAGACGAGCGCGCGCCCGAGCGGATTCCCTTCGAGCATCCACGCCGGCGGCCCGGTTCGGCGCCCGCGACGCTCGGCGCGCACGCGCCTTAACGCGGCCGCATCGAGCCGCGCGGACAGCCAGTCGACGGCGCGCGTGACGAAGTCCTCGCGCGGCAACACGTCGTCCACGAGGCCGAGCTTGTATGCGCGCATCGCATCCACCGTCTTGCCCGTGAGGATCAGGTCGAGCGCCGCCGGCAGGCCGATCAGCCGGGGCAGGCGCGTCGAGCCGCCGTAGCCGGGCAGGATGCCGAGGCGCACCTCGGGCAGGCCGATGAACGTGCGTTCGAAGTCGGACGCGACGCGGTAGCGACAGGCCAGCGCCAGCTCCGTCCCGCCGCCGAGGCAGAGTCCGTCGATCGCCGCCAGCGTTGGCGTGGCGAGCATCGCAAGGCGCTGGAAGATCGCCTGCCCGCGCGCGGCCTTGAGGGCGCCCTCTTCCGCGGTGCGGATCGCCTGGATCTCGCGCACGTCGGCGCCCGTGACGAACGTGCGGGGCTTGCCGCTCGTGATCACGAGGCCCGAGAGTCCGAGGTGCGGGATGCGCTCGAGCTGGGAGGCGAGTTCGTCGAGCATCTCGTACGAGAGCACGTTGACCTTCTGCCCGGGGGCGTCGATCGCGAGCACGCCGATCCCGCCGCCGCCCGGAGTCTCGAAGCGCCACGGGCCGGGGGCGGCCATCCCCGCGGACGCCGGCTGCGACTCGTTCATGCCGCCTCCGGCATCGACTCGACCACCACCGCCGCGCCCTGGCCGCCGCCGACGCACAGCGTGGCGAGCCCGAGCCCGCCGCCCCGGCGGCGCAACTCCTTGAGCAGCGTGAGCACGATCCGCGTGCCGCTCACGCCCACCGGGTGCCCGAGCGCGATCGCGCCGCCGTTGACGTTGAGCCGCGCGGGGTCGATCGCCCCGACCGCCCTGCTCAGCCCGAGCTTCTCGCGCGCGAACAGGTCGCTGTCGAACGCCGCGAGGCAGGCCAGCACCTGCGCGGCGAACGCCTCGTTGATCTCGATCAGCGCCATGTCGGCGAGCGTGACGCCCGCGCGCGCGAGGGCGACCGGCGCGGCGTACACCGGCCCGAGGCCCATGCGCTCGGGGTCGAGCCCGGCAAACGCGAACGAGCGCAGGCGGCCGAGCGGCCGGTAGCCCTCGGCGAGCGCGCGCTCCTCGTCCATCACCAGCACGGCGGCCGCGCCATCGGTGATCGGGCAAGCGTTGCCGACGGTGACCGTGCCGTGGCGGCGATCGAAGAACGGCCGGAGCTTCGCGAGTTGCTCGAGCGTCTGCTCGCGGCGGGGACCGACGTCCTGCGGAACGGGGGCGAAGCCGGGCGCGGGGTAGACCGCAACGACCTCGTCCTGTAGCCGGCCCTCGTCCCAGGCCGCGATCGTCCGGCGGTGCGACTCCAGCGCGAACGCGTCTTGGGCCGCGCGCGAGATCGCGAACTCGCGCGCGAGCACCTCGGCGGTCTGGCCCATGTTCAGTCCGCTCACCGGGTCGGTCAGACCCTCGAGGATCGCGATCCGCGGCGCCAGGGCCGAGGGCTTGAGGCGAAGAAACGGCGCGAGTTTCCCCGGCAGCGATTTTTCGCGCGCCGAGGCGGCGAACGCGTCGGCAAGCTCACGGCCGAACATCAGCGGATAATTCGACATTGACTCGGTGCCGCCGGCGATGATCGCGCCCGCCGCGCCGGCCCCGATCTTGTAAGCCGCCTGCGCGATCGACTCGATACCCGACGCGCAGTTGCGATGGACCGTGAACGCGGGAACGCTCCGGGGCACGCCGGCCTCGAGCGCGGACACGCGCCCGATGTTCGCCGCGTCGGCCGGCGTACCGCAATTGCCGAGGACAACCTCGTCGAGCGCCGCGGGATCGAAGCCCGTGCGCGCGAGCACCTCCTGGATGGCGACGCGACCGAGTTCATGCGCCGGCACGTCCTTGAGCGCCGCGCCCGACTTGGCGAAAGGCGTGCGCACGCCGTCCACGATCACGATGCTCCGGCCGCTGGTCTCGTCGATGCCGATCGCCATGGGGCCTCAGTGCGTCCGGCGCAGCAGCACCTGCGCGTCCGCCTTGTACTCGGCATCGAACGGGCTCTGCTGCG